>PULU01000024.1 GCA_003551065.1 Thermoplasmata archaeon
ATATCGGGAACCGTTTCAAAACTCTTATCCCAGAAATTCCTTTTCCCAGATATACCGTTCAGGTAAAGCCAACCTTCGGTCACCTCATCTTCGTCCCACCATATCTTGTATTTGAAAAAATAGTGTGGTACCAGTTCCAATCGATATTTGAAACCTTTTACCTGTTTTTCCCCCAGTTCAGATATATGATTAAAGTCTAGTATGGGTTTTAATGTAGCTTCTTTTTTCTTGATATCAAGATTCAAGTCATCATCAGGACCAAATAACCCTTTTTCTCCCTCAGCGATACCTTCCATTATCGATTTCTCCAATTTCATCTCACCGATCTTCTCGACTAGAATATTTCTATCCCATATCTCAACATCTGGTGGTATTTCCTTCTCTAGATCTGGATCGATATCTTCGAAGACCACCAGTATCCTTTCACCTTCAGATTCTCTTAACTCTTCGAGGTCGGAATCCTTGACCTTATTGCCTGCAACGATAAGACTCCTGATTCTATCTTCTGTCCTCCCAACGATCTTACCTTTACCACTGAAGACTAGGTCATAATTCTCGTATTCGAGTAATTCTTCCAGGACTTGATAGAAATTTTTCACAGATATCACATATTTCTAGTGTATTCTTTCCTTCATTGCATTTCTAGCATTTAAGTTTAATCAAATATTTTATCTCTCGATACCGAACCTAGCCATCTCCCTATTATCCGCTGAGGCGATACCAGATCCATTCACCGCGATGACTCCTATACTTATTTCATTTGGATATTCTGCGATGGTCATCTCACAAGCTTCTTTCAGACCGTGTTCCGGTATTAGATCGTAACATCTCTTGGCACTCATCCTTTTGATTATCTCTTCGCCCTTTCCTGTAGTCACCACGGCCCCCTTCTTACCAGCATAAAATCCACAGCCTATAAGAGGGCTATCGCCGACTCTCCCCCTCATACAGTAGCTGGTTCCACCAGTAGAAACAGCGGCAGCGTACTCGCCGTACACTTCGGCAACACAACCCACTGTATCTCCACCGTCGACCTGTTCATAGAACTCTCTGACTTTTTTGAGTCTTTCAGGCCCGTCAGTACCTTTCAATTTCTCATTCATCTCCTCTAGTTCTTCTTTTCTTTTCTTCGTTAGAGGGTCGTAATCCTCGTATCCGAGATCTCTCGCGAACTGTGTACAATCGGCTCCGGTAAGCATCACGAAAGGTGAATCATATACCTCTTTTGCCACTGAAACAGGATTTTTCACTCTCTCTATAGCTGAAACTGCACCTATCTCACCATCGAACATCACAGCAGCATCCATCTGGATCGAGCCGTCTATCCTTACTCGTGACCCTGTTCCTGCATTGAATATAGGATCATCTTCAAGTTCTCTGACAACGCCTATCACGATGTCTAGGGCTTCAGTTTTTCCAGATATCCCTTTATTAACTGCATCTTTTACACCATCATCATTTTCTCGAGGGCTTCCTACACCACCATGTGCTAGAACTTTCATAGTTTGGGTCAAGTATAACTCTTTATATAGCTTTTTGTTTGTTCACTAAATTAAGAAAATCTAAGATCATGGGAAAAAATGTTATATGTTAACATTTTTGTTGTTTTACCATGCATGAATACTCGGTAATGAAAAAACTAGTAACGGCAGTAATCGATGAACTAAAGGACAGAGATATAGAAAAAATTATACAAGTTAAAGTTGAGATAGGAGACCTGACATTCTTGGGAGAAGAGCAGTTGAAATTCGCTTATGAAGTATTGAGTAAAGATACCATACTTGAAGGATCAAAACTCAAATTGATCAAGAAACCGGCTAAGGTCAGATGCAGTGAATGTGGTTACGAAGGTGAGATAGAATATTCCGACGACCCAGCGTTTCATTATACCGTACCGGTGATCTCATGTCCAAGATGTGAAAGCAAGCCAGATATTATACAGGGGAAGGAGATGAATATAACCGGTGTAACAGCAGAGGAGGTAGAGTGATATGGATCTTGAGGGATTCAAGTTCAGAGATAAGGAAAAGGCTGATGATATCTTGGAAGAACTACAACGTGCTGATCAAGATTTGACGGTGATGCACGTATGTGGGACACATCAAGATACTTTAGTTAGACATGGCTTGGAACCCCTTTTGAAGGAAGTCGGGGTTGATATACGACAAGGCCCCGGTTGCCCCGTATGTGTTACAAATCAAAAGGAGATAGAAGAGATCATAAAACTGGCGGAAGAAGGTGTGACCGTCACCGCATTTGGAGATATGATCAATGTCCCAGGTGTAAGTTCTTCGTTGAATGATGCAAAAAGCATGGGAGCAGATGTTAAGATAGTGTATGGCGTGGACGACGCTGTGAAATATGCAGAAAACCATGATGAAGATGTTGTGTTCATGAGCGTCGGTTTTGAAACCACTACTCCATCCATCGCCTCTACGATATTGAACAGACCTCCGGATAACTTCAGTATCCTGACATGTAATCGTGTCATACCGCCTGCTTTAAAACTTATCTTGGAGACCGGTGAAATAAAACTAGATGGTTTGATCGAACCAGGTCATGTCAGCACTATCATAGGTACTGAACCATATAAACCGCTCTCCAAAAAATTCAAAATACCACAAGTTATAGCTGGTTTCGAACCTCTCGATCTACTGTTAGCTGTTTTACTATTAGTTCGTCAGAAGCAGCAGGGACGTGCTGAGGTTGAAAATGAGTACGATAGAGTGGTCAAACCCGAGGGCAATATAAAAGCCCTAGAAGCCATGGAAAAGGTCTTTAAACCGAAGGACATCGAGTGGAGAGGGTTCCCAACCATAAAGGACTCGGGTCTTGAACTCAAAGATAAATTCAAACAATACGATGCTAGAAAGATCTTCGACAATATCTTAGAAGATGTATGGGAAACGGAGTATGAGGAACCTGAAGGATGTCTATGCGGGGAGGTATTGAGAGGGGTCGTAGAATCGGAAGAATGTCCTAAATTCGCTGAAGAATGTACTCCACAGAATCCCATAGGTCCATGTATGGTAAGTAGAGAAGGTGGCTGTAATATAGCCTTTAGATATAAAAAGAAATGATGACTAAATCGATCAAGGGTGGAATAAATGCTCAAAGATGAAGAGGATGCTTTTGGACATAGCTTGTATGAGTACCAGATGGGAGAGAACCCTTATCAGGTCATCGAGAGAGACGATGGTCACATAGATGTCATGCCGGTGTATCATTATTTTACTGAATACGAAGATTGGCCCGATCATCAAAGAGATGCTCTAAAGTATGTGGAGGGAAAAGTTTTGGACATAGGCTGCGGAGCAGGAAAACATGCCCTTCATCTGCAAAACGAAGATTTCGAAGTCATAGGTATCGACATCTCACCTCTAGCCATCAAAGTATGTAAGCGAAGAGGATTGAAAGATGCGAGGATAATCGATATAGATGAGGTTGATGAACATTTCGATAACGTAGATACAGTCTTGATGCTTGGTAATAATTTTGGATTATTTGGAGGGAAAGATAGAGCTAAAACACTTCTTAAAAAGCTCGACATAATAACTTCAGATGATGGCACGATCATAGCTGAAAGTACGGATCCACTTGATACTGATAAATACTACCATCTAAGATATCACAAAATGAATCAAGAAAAAAACAGATTACCGGGACATCTGGTCCTCAGAACCAGATATAAAAGATATGCAACACCATGGTTCGATTACCTTTTGGTGTCCCAGAGGGAGATGAAGTATGTTTTAAAAGACACTGCTTGGGAAATAAATAACTCCTTCGAGGGCGAAAAGAGGCACATCGCCTTGATAGAGAAGAAATGAGCAAGATATCTTTTCTAACTTGCAGTTTAAAATACCATTCCAACATCTATTTATATCATCTGCAATTCATTGGATATCATATAAAGATAAACATGTCTGAGGATATCGAGAAACAGATCGAGGAGATCGAGGAGGAGATTCGAGAAACACCTTACAACAAGTCCACCCAGCACCACATCGGTCGCCTGAAAGCCAAATTGTCGAAACTCAAAGATAGGTTGGATAGGCAGGGTGAAGGTACGGCAGAGTACGGAGGATACGCTATCAAGAAGGAAGGTGATGCAACAGTCGGCCTCGTTGGGTTTCCCAGTACTGGAAAGAGCACTCTGCTTAACAAATTGACAGGAGCAAAAAGTGATGTCGCTGATTACGAATTCACTACATTAGAGGTCATTCCGGGAATTTTGAAATATAATGATGCCGTGATCCAGATATTAGACCTTCCTGGTCTAGTTGAAGGTGCTTCCTCCGGTAAAGGTAGAGGTAGTGAAGTATTATCCGTTGTTAGAGAAGTGGATCTCGTATTGTTGATGGGTGATGTTTATAAAGATGATCTACAGACCATGGCCGATGAACTTGAAAATAAAGGTGTAAGATTGAACAAAGAACCTCCAGAGATAGTCATCACTAAGCAAGAAAAAGGTGGTATAGACGTTAGAAGTACCGTTGAATTGAACCATATCGACAAAGAGACGATAAAAGAAATATTGAGGGAATATAGGATTATAAATGCAAATATCGTGATCAGGGATGATATAACGGTTGATGAATTGATCGACCATCTCAACGGTAATAGAGTTTACATACCAGCGATCCCGATGATAAACAAGGTGGATCTCGAATACCACAACAAAACGATCTCTAAAAGGATAGAGAGATGGGACCCACTTTACATCTCAGCTTTAGAAGGGAAAGGGGTAGAAAAACTTAAACGACGAATTTTCGAAGAATTGGAACTTATACGCGTCTTTTTAAGACCTAAAGGTGAGAAAGCCGATGATGAACCGATGATACTTAAACGGGATGCAACCATCAAGGATATCTGCAAAAAACTCCATAGTGATTTTGAAGAAAATTTCAGATATGCTAGGATATGGGGACCGACAGCTAAATTCCCGAAACAGCGTGTCGGTATGGATCACAAATTGGAAGAAGGAGATACTGTAAGGATCATAACCGATTGAAAAGGAGTTTATAGAGTTGTGAAAGCAGAAAACCCCACGGCTCTGCTGCGGGGATGAATGCTACTTTCACTGCCCCCTCTCCTAAGTAGATGTCTAAATAGTGTGTACACATTGGAGATACAAGGAAGATGGAAGCAAAGAAAACTGTCAAGTCAGCTGTTGTCGAGCTGACAAAGATAAAGCGAAAACAGCTTGAACGGATGTGGTCTAACTATCAGCAGTGGCTGCATACTAAGAAAGGAGCGAACGGAGTATACAGTGCACACAA
>PULU01000009.1 GCA_003551065.1 Thermoplasmata archaeon
AGAAGAATTCTTCGGGATCCATAGGGAAGAAGTGATAGGTAAAGATAAAACAAGATTGATAAGGAACCAGATCAAAAATATATTCGAAGAACCGGATCTGTTCGAGGAAAAAGTGATCTCGACCTATGAAAACAATACGTACATAGAGGATTTCGATTGCCATGTTCTACCCGACGAGGAAAGAGAAGAGAGATGGTTGAATCACTGGAGTAAACCCATAGAGAAGGGGCTATATAAAGGAGGGAGGATGGAACACTATACAGAGATAACCGGTTTGAAAAAGGTGCAGCAGGAGTTAAATGATACTAAACAAAATCTCGAATCTATAATAGAGGCGGCTCCGATAGCCATCTTTGATCTGGATGAAAAAGGTAGAGTTAAAGAGATATGGAATAGAGCCGCTGAGAGGATGTTTGGATGGAGTAGAGAAGAGGTCATAGGAAAGGAACTACCCATCGTTCCCCATGATAAAAAAGACGAGTTCAAAGGATTGGTTGATAGGGTCCTAAATGGGGATGCCTTCAAAGGGGTTGAAGTACAGAGACAAAGAAAAGACGGTTCTCCGATATACGTGAGCGTATCTACCGCTCCTTTATATGATGAAAATGATGAGATCGATGGGATCATGGCTGCTGTAGTGGATATCACCGAGGAAAAAAAGATAAAAGAAGAACTCGAAGAGAACGAAAAGAAGTTCAGGACGTTGTTCCAGACAGCTAACGATGGGATAATGCTGCTTGATGAGGACACCATAGTTGAGTGTAATGAAAAACTCCTTGATATGTTCGAGGTCGAACGTGAAGATATCATCGGAAAGACCCCCTATGATCTCTCACCAGAAGAACAACCGGATGGAAAGGACTCAAAAGATGCCGCACTGATGTGGATCGAAGAAGCCTACAAAGGCGAGGAAAAGGTTTTTGAATGGGTGCACGAAAAGAAAGATGGGGGGTTGTTTTATACCGAAGAAAGTTTGAATTCGATAGAATTGAAAGGTAAGACGTATGTCCAGGCAATACTTAGGGATATATCTGAACGGAAGGAAGCAGAACGGAAATTAGAAAGAAGAAAACTGAAATATGAAACATTATTTCAAGATAATCCTGAAGCCGTGGTAGAGGTCGATAGTGATTTTAACATAGTAGAAGTGAACAAAAGATTTAGTGAACTCTTCGGTTATAGTGAAGAAGAAGTCAAAGGGAAATACCTAAACGATATCATAGTCCCTGAAGACAGGGTAGAAGAAGCAAAAAAACTGGATGAAACGTCAGTCAGAGAGGGGTATGTTGATCACGAAACCGTAAGGCTGGCTAAAGATGGAAGGAATATACCGGTGTCTATAACGGGAAGACCGGTGAAGTACGAAGGTGAAAACCATCATCTGGCAGTTTACAAGGATATTTCCGATAGAAAAATAATCGAGAACAGACTAAGAAAAAGAGAAGAGCAGTTGAAGGACCTCCATGCCGTTGCATACAAGATAGATGAAGCAGATACAGAGGAAGAAGTATGCAGGATCGCTGTAGACGCTGCGGAAAATATTCTTGATTTCTCAGAGTGCAGCATAGACCTAGTAGGAGATGATGAAGGATATCTGGTAGTGAAGGCTATCTCTAGTGATGTTGATTCTGAGGGTATAGAAGAAAGCCCTGTGGAAGAAGGAGGTATAGCTGGAAAGAGTTACTTAGAAGGTAAGAGTTACATCATAGACGACGTACTCGAGGAAGAAGACGCAGAACCGGTGAAGGATGACTACAGGTCTGCCATCAGCATTCCGATCAAAGGTAAAGGAGTATTTCAAGCAGTTTCAGCAGACCCTGATCATTTCGACAATAAGGACGTTGAGATGAGTGAACTCCTGATGAGTCACGTATCTCAAGCTTTGGAAAGGTTGGAGTCCATAGAAAGAGAAGATTTCCTTCGCTCATTATTAAGGCACGACCTGAAAAATAAGATCCAAGTTATAAATGGTTACCTTGATCTGGTGAAGGGATGTGAAATAGATGAGGAAGTCGATGAATACGTAAGGAGATCTAATACTGCAAGCCGTGAGATCATAGATATGATCGATAAAGTCAAGATGTTAAGAGATATCGAGAAAAAGGAAATCCAAGAGATCGATATTGTACCTTTAGTACGTGAAGTTGTAGATGCAGAAGAAAAGATGGCAGAGGATATGGAATTCGAGATACGATCCGATTGTGAAAAGTGTAGAGTGAAAGGTGGTCCCCTGCTAAGGGAACTTTTCACCAACGTTATAAGTAATTCTATAAAACATTCAGGAGGAGAAAAAGTCAAGGTATCTATCAAAGAAGGGGATGAGGATATCATCTGTTCAGTTGAAGACGATGGAAGGGGCATACCCGATGATATTAAAGATGAGATATTTCAAAAAGGTTATAAGAAGGGGGAAGATGCAGGATCGGGGCTGGGGCTTTTCCTTGCAAAGGAGATCGCTAAGGGTTATGATGGGAGTGTTGAAGTGGGGGATTCCGATCTCGGTGGTGCTAAATTCATGATAAGACTCGAAAAGGTGACATGATGAATGATAAAGAAGAAATCGAAGAAGAACTGAAGATATACAAGAACAGATTAGAAGAGGCTATGGAAAAAGGCAAACTAGCATGGTGGGAGATGGAGCTTCCTTCTGGTAAAGTCAAGTTCAATGAAAGGAAAGCTAGGATGCTAGGTTATTCTCCTGATAGATTCGAGCATTATGAAGATTTCACGGAACTACTCCATCCAGAAGACTATGAAAAAGCTATGCAGGCTATGAGAGATCATATAGAAGGGAGAGCAGATAGATACGAAGTAGAGTACAGGATCAAGAAGAAATCTGGAGATTATAAATGGTTCAGAGATGTTGGAGGTATAACTGAAAAGATTTGGGATTCTAAGAAGGTAACCGGTGTAGTCATCGATATAGATGATAGAAAAGAAGTCGAGGAAAGGAAAGAATTGCTTCAAACCCTTCTAGGTCATGACATGAAGAATAAATTTCAGATCATACAGGGCTATTTAGAATTGATCGATGAGGAGTTCGATCTACCTGAAGAAGCTGATAAATATTTTAATAAGATCAAGAAAAGTAGTAATGTAGTAATAGACCTGATACATAAAGTAAGGACTCTACAAAAAGCGGAAGAAGAGGACATAGGTGAAATCGAGATCAAATCAGTATTACAGGATGCTGTAGAAAGATGTGAACCCATAGCAGAAGAAAAAGGTATCGATATACTTACGGAATTTTCTACCCAAGAGAGAGTTTATGCAGGACCGGTTTTAGAGGAGGTTTTCACCAATCTGATCGAGAACTCCATATACCACTCTGAAGGTAAAACTATAAAAGTTATGGTTGAAAATTTAGAGGATGAAGTTTTATCAAGGATCGAAGACGATGGTAAAGGTGTACCAGAAGAAAAGAAAGAGAAGATATTTGATAAAGGTTATACTACTGATGAAGAAAAAGGTACTGGATTAGGGATGTTCCTTGTTAAAACTCTGATCGAACGCTATGATGGAAAAGTGGAAGTCAAAGATTCTGAACTCGGAGGAGCTAGGTTCGATATTTATCTGAAAAGGTGTGTCCATGGATAAGGTGTTAGAAGATAAGTTGGATGAACAAGTCCTCGGTTCTCATATGTGTTGTATATATCGGAACAAAGAGGAACAGCTATCACTGGTATCCAACTATATATCCATCGGGTTGGAAAGAGGAGAGAAGTGTATCTATATCGTGGATGACAGAACGAAGAGAGAAGTGAAGAGATCCCTCGAAGAGCTGGATGTTGATGTAGAGGGACATATAGATTCTGGGCAGCTTGTTTTCCTGACCAAGAAAGATTCTTACCTGAAAGAAGGGTACTTCCATCCAGATGAGATGATAGAACTTCTACGAGAAAATGAAGAAAAAGCCCTCGATGAAGGTTACAAGGGACTTAGGGTGACCGGTGAGATGACTTGGGTCCTAACAGATCTTCCCGGGACTGAAAGACTTATGGAATACGAAGCAAAACTGAACCAGTTTTTTCCTGGTAGCAAATCCATGGGATTGTGTCAATATAATGAGAATGTTTTCTCACCGGAAATACTAGTGGACGTGATCCATACCCATCCTGTTATAGTTGTTTATGATTCTATCTATGATAACCATCGGTACATACCTCCGGATATATTCCTAGAAAAGATAGAAGGTGAGATCAGTAAGAAGCATTACGAGAATATCAAAGAAGATGTTATACAAAGAGGTCGGATGAAAGAGAAGGAGAAAGCGTTTAAAGAAGAACTCTTAAAGAGTAAAGAAAGGGTTTCAAATATCCTCGAGAGTACCTCAGTACCTACATTCGTTATAGATCAAGAGCATACGGTTATCCACTGGAATCGAGCGTGTGAAAGGTTAACAGGGATAGCTAAAGAGGATATCTTGGGTACTAAAGACCAATGGAAAGTGTTTTATGATCATCAGAGGCCTTTGATGGCTGATCTTATAGTCGATGAAGCACCGGAGTCGAGAGTGGCTGAGTACTACTCGGATAAATACCACAGATCTGAACTGATAGATGATGCCTACGAGGCCGAAGATTTCTTTCCTCATTTCGGCGAGGAGGGGAGATGGTTATATTTCACTGCAGCACCTTTGAGAAGTACCTCTGGAGAGATGATCGGATCTGTAGAAACACTTCAGGATATAACTGAAAGAAAAAGAACTGAAGAAAAATTGAGAGAACTGAATCGATTCAAAGAAAGGGTCATCCAAGATGTTAATATATGGTTGAATGTTTTAGACAAAGATGCGAATGTGTTGGTGTGGAATAAGGCTGCTGAAAGAATAAGCGGATATTCAAAAGATGAAGTGGTAGGCCATGATAAGATATGGGAATGGTTATATCCCGATGAGGAGAACCGGAAAAAGGTGACAAATCTTGTTGCAGAAATAATTGAAGGCGAAGATATTGAAGGATACGAAACTAAAATTGAGTCTAAAAATGGCGATGAAAGAATCATATCTTGGACTTCACATCCGTTTACTGATGACAAAGGTGAAGTTATAGGTTCGATCGCTCTAGGTAAAGATATCACTGAAAAAAAGAGAATGGACAAAGAACTGAAGGAGTTAAATCGATTCAGAGAAAGGATCATCCATGACGTCAACATCTGGTTGAATGTTTTAGACAAAGATGCGAATGTATTGGTTTGGAACAAAGCCGCTGAAAGAATAAGCGGATATTCAAAAGATGAAG
>PULU01000151.1 GCA_003551065.1 Thermoplasmata archaeon
ACAGGATAGGTGAGCGGATATACAATCTGGAAAGGAAATTCAACGCTATCAACGGTTTCTCTAGAAAAGATGATCGTTTACCGGAACGTTTCAGTGAACCTCTATCCGAGGGTGCCAGTTCCGGGAACGTGTTCGACATGGAAAAGATGTTAGATGATTACTACGAAGCCATGGGATGGGAAGAGGATGGTATCCCATCCGATGAAAGATTGGATGAACTCGACCTAGGATGGATGATCGAGCTTTGAAAAAACGGTGTTGAAGGTTACACCTTTCCTACCACTAACTTGATCGGGAATATTACTATCTGTTCCTCCATACTTTTTATTATTTTGAAGCCCGCATCCTTCAAGATCTTCTCAGGTGATATAGGTCGGCAATCTAGGTATTTAGGGAATAGTCGATGTAGTCCCTCGTATGCGTTTACTGGGATCGTTTCATCCGAGGAAAGACATACTATACCCAGTTCTCCTTCATCTTTTAAAACCCTATTGATCTCCGCGATGACTCTAGGGATATCAGGGGTATCGATAAGATCTAGTGTGAAACTCATGAAGATTTTATCAAAAGAACGATCCTCGAACGGAAGATATACTGCATCTCCACATACCAGAGATATGTTCTGAATGTTTTCTCTGCTCATCTTCTTTTGGGTAACCTTGGCCATGCCTGTGGATATATCTATCCCGTATGCATGGTCTCGGACCCGTTTCGCTATCTCGATCAGAGAATCACTGGTCCCATATCCTATCTCCAATATCTTATCTAACTCCTCGATACCCAGAAGGTCTATTCCCATATCCCTGTATTTTTTTTCAAACGAACCCTCTAATATGTCATAATATGGTGCCACCTTATCGTAGTGTTCCTTGGCCTCCCTACGCCCTCTTTTGACCCTCGTGATCCCATCTTTCATATATTGGATATGTTCGTAGGATATTTGTAATCTTTACGATGATTCGATCATACCCTGTAATGTTTCTATGGATATGGGTTCTCTGTCGAGAAGATTCCTGTCCTCCATCATCTTGATGAACTTGTCTTTATCCTCTATGCGGGTTTTGTAGAAGTTCTCTGCCATGAGATCTCCTTCGTTCTTATATACTACGTACAACGTTCTGGGAAGTTCATCGATGTTATAGTAAACTCTTTTGACATCGTTTATAGATATCCTTTTTATCTCAGTTGCTATGCTGGTATTATACTTCAATATGTGATCGCCCTCTATAAGCATATCATCCATAAGAGAGCGATATTTCCCGATCTCCTTCATGAGTCTGTATGAAAGGAGGAAGATGTATCCGAACCCACCTATGTAATAGACCAAAAGGTAATAAAATCTTGTTTCATAGAAAGTGACAACTGCGATGAAGATCCCCATCACGATAATTCCAGCGACCCTACCGTACATCTTTCTCTTTCTTCGTTTCTTTTCTTTTTTTAGATCCTCTTCATAATCTGGATCGTCCATCATTACACCGATTGTTTTTAAAAATGATATGAGAAGATTAAAAACCTTCCGGTCACGCTGGATTATCGATCCGAGTGATCTTCTGTGTGATCACAATCGGGATAAGATGTACATCCGTAGAATTTACCGTATTTTCCGTTGCGGAGTACCATCTCACTGCCGCATTCTGGACAGGTCTTCTTTTTATCTTTTTTCTTGATCTTCTGCAGGGTTCTATGATCTTTTATGGCGGTCTGAGCGAGTCCGTCTGCTCTTCCGTTTTTTTCCCTGCCTATATGTTCAAATTCTACAGTCAAAGAAAGGTTTTCCAGTTGATCTATCAGGTCCTTGAGTTCTTCGTACAGATCGACTATACTACTTGATTTTACTGACCATTCTCCATTGATCTGATTGACTAAAAGCTGTGAATCGGATCTCAACAGGACTTTATCTGCGCTTTCTATCGTTTCTTTTGAGGATAGGATCCAATTCAGGGCCTTGATAGGGGCCATGTATTCGGCATAGTTGTTAGTGGCACCTTCACCTTCCTTGAGTATCCCGTAGTCTTCTCTTACCGTTCTGCCGTCCATTTGGATATGATACCCATAGGCTGCCACCCCTCCTGGGTTCTTACCACTGCATGCACCGTCTGTGTGGACAATGATCACATCTGATCTGTTCATCTATCTAAACACCTTTGCACTGACATAAATGCTTTACTTTTAAGTGTAACCGTTGAATGAAAATATTTTTAATATACTGCATCCATAAGGCTGATACACAAGGAGAAGTGATAAAGATGGCAGAACTAAAGCTGGCTAGTCCAGAATTCTCAGATGGAGGAGCGATCCCAAAAAGATACGGGTACAAGAGGAAGAACATCAATCCCCCGTTGAAGATATACAGAGTGCCGGAGGATACAGTGTCCATGGTTCTTGTCATGGACGACCCCGACGCCGTCGAACCCGCCGGCAAGGTATGGGATCACTGGGTAATGTGGAACATACCTGCAGATACAAGGGAGATAAAGGAAGACTCCGTACCCAGCGGTGCGGTGGAAGGTAAGAACGATTACGGAAGCGACGGATACGGTGGACCGAACCCCCCAGATAAAAAACACACCTATCTTTTCAAACTGTATGCCCTGGATACGGAATTGGATATACCTCCTTCATCCACCAAAAAAGACGTGAGGGAGGCCATGAAGGGACACGTACTGGCCAAGACCAAACTGACAGGTACCTTCGAACCCCTCTGAAACTTTTTTCCTTATTTTATTTTCTTTTAAAAAAGGTTTATACACAAGACGCTGTTATAGGGGATCAGATGGACCGAAAGATCTTTGAAGATATGAGGAAGTACGGAAAGTTCTTAGAGAACAGAGGTTTGAATCTATCCTCCCATAGTGGGAACATGAGTGTTAAACGGGGAGATAGGATATATATCAAGAGAAGAGGGGCCATGATGGGAGATCTTGACGAGGAAGACGTAGTTGAAACTGGTCTGCAGGAAGATGACAGCGGTGTGATGATAGCATCTACGGAAGTGGGTGTGCACCGGGCTATCTATAAGGAAACGTCGGCACTGGCCATCGTGCATGCACACACACCATACGCGATAGCATTGTCACTGACTAGAGATGAGATAGTACCGGTGGACGACGAAGGAAGGTATCATCTCAAGAAGGTGCCGGTTCTCGATGTCGAAGAATCGATAGGATCCGAAGAGGTCGCCGAAAAGCTACCTGATTTGTTGAACAACTACAACGCAGCCATCGTCAAGGGCCATGGGACCTTTTCCCACGGAGAGAACCTAGAGGAAGCTTACAACTGGGTGACAGTGGTGGAAAGTATCTGTAAGATCATCTACATGGTTGAAGCTTTAGGTGGAGAAACATCTGTGGAGGAGGTATGGTGACCTTCCATTACATCGAGTTCAAAGCTTTCATACAGGCAACTGAGGACCCAGACAAGGTTATACAGTCCATCGTCAACATCGCCGGTGAGGAGATAGAGCTTGAGAGGGAAGATGCTGAAGGATATTACGGCAACCCGATCCAGATAGTCACAGGTAAGATCCATAGAAACCGGGAGATGGATGCTGTCTTCGATAGGTTGCCCAGGTATGTTTTGGAAGAACTGCTTTCCTCACTGAAGAGGAGGATAGACGATAGGTGCAACTTCTATTTCAGACTGGATAAACAGAAGGCCTTCCAGGAGGAGTTCGAACTGTCCGAAGGGAATAACACGATAAGGGCCAGAGCTAGGGTCGAGAGTTATCCTGCAAGTAGGGAGAAGGCCCTGGATCACATGCAGAACTATCTGGAAGAGAGGTTGGATGAGGAAGGATAGTTTTTTTGGTGCGGAGTTTTTGAGAACTGCTTGATCGTTACTTGATCCATTTTAACAAAATCTTCCAAGTCTACCGCTCCTTGTATTTTTCATGTGAACACTCACTTTCGGTGAGATCGTTGGGAAAAATCATCGACTTGAATTGGTTTATGACTTTGTCAGTAAATCTTTCGATAATAAAATATACTGCTTTCTAGTTATAGGTACAACAAGACGAGGGACCTATGAAAGGAACTGTCAAATTCTTCGATCCGTTGAAAGGTTACGGTTTCATCGAACCGGACGATCATTGGAAAGACCATTTTGTTCACCGGAACGATCTGATGGAAGGTGTTGCACTGGATAAAGGAGATAGAGTCGAGTTCGATAGTGAGCGGGGAGAGCGTGGATTTAAAGCTGTGAATGTTAAGGTCATTGAATGATTTTTGGATTTTTGAAAGTATGTTAACTGTGATTAACGTGTTTTAAGAAAGTATGTTAACTGCGATTAACGTGTTTTTAGAATATTGTCCATTATATCTTTTTCATACATCAGGAAATAATAGACTGGTATCTTAGTGATATCATTGTTCAGTTCAAACAGATCTTTAGTTATCATCAACCCTTTTTTGATATCTTCCTTCTGCATGAAATCTATCAAGTTCTTCTCATCTTTACTCTTGATATCACTCTTGTATTTTATCTCGATCGGCAAGATGGACTGGTCGTATCTAAATATTGCATCGACTTCTTTCTGTTGTCGTCGATGGAAAAAATCTATCCCTAATTCGTTTACTACCTGACTCTTGACCAATCGACCTATGTTCGTTTTTTTACTTTTAAGCGCATTGATCATACATGGATGGGAAAAATACACCTTCTTTAATTTCTTTGCAGACGTTATGAAACTACCAGAGTAATTGTAAATCAATTTAAGTATGAAGGAATTTTCAAGGTAGAATATATACTTGGATATAGTCTGTCTAGTCCTAGATAGATCCGATGCAAGTGATTCAAACCTTAGAAGCATCCCTGGTCTTTCTGCGATGATCCTTAATAATTCTTCAATAACACTTGGATCACCGATATCGTAATTAGAAGGGATATCTTTGTAGATAACCTGATCTATCAGACTAGAACGGATATATCTATTTGTAAGTTCTTCATCCATGCCTATAGTTTCGGGTAGACCATGAAAATTTATGAAACGGTGAAGATCTGTGACATATTTATCTTCGTCAATCCGTACCTTCTTATATGTTTCATCTATGTTCGTAAATTTAGGATAAGATATAGAACTGAGTTTCAAGTACTCTTTAAAACTCAAGGGAGATAGTTTAGTAACATAATTTCTGCCGGCCAAGGTTTCTTTACTAGTTTTCTTTAAACTCAGGCTGGAAGA
>PULU01000125.1 GCA_003551065.1 Thermoplasmata archaeon
GTGACCCTAGGGTTGCTGTATGCCGCCAGGGACGTTTTCTTGATCTTACCTTTCTTAGTTGAGAACAATAAGTACTCGTCTTCTGGGAAATCACTAACATGTAGCAGATCCTCGACTTTCTCGTCCCTTTCCAACCTAGGCAGCATGTTGACGATAGGTCTACCCTGAGTCCTGCGGCCACCTTTCGGGACCTTGTAGGCTTTCAACCAATATACTCTACCTTTATTGGTGAAGAACAATAAATAATCGTGAGAGTCAACTACGAACATATCTACGACATGATCTTCATCTTTCGTATCCATACCTATAAGTCCAACTCCGCCTCTACGCTGTTTGCGGTAGGTATCCACAGGTAACCTTTTGATGTAACCACGTCGAGTCAAAGTGATCACTAACTTCTCCTTAGGAATAAGATCTTCCGTTTCGACCTGCACTGCGTCCTTGTCGATCTCGGTCCTTCTATCGTCACCATATTCCTCTGCGAGTTCGTCCAACTCATCCTTGATGATATCCAATATCTTCTGTTCGTCACTCAATATACTCTTGTATTCCTTGATCTTCTCTTCTATTTCCTCGTATTCCGTCTGAAGTTTATCCCTCTCCAGCCCTGTTAATCTTCTTAACCTCATATCCAGGATCGCTTGGGCCTGTCTTTCACTCAATAAGAATTTAGAGACCAGTTTTCTTTTAGCTTCGGCCTGATCCTCGGCTCCACGGATTATCTTTATGACTTCATCTAAGTTACTAAGAGCGGTCAACAATCCCTCAAGTATGTGTGCCCTCTCTTCAGCCTTATCTAGATCGTATTTAGTTCTGCGGGTTACAACATCGATGCGATGGTCAATATAATGCTGTATAGTATCTTTTAAAGATAATATCTCAGGTTCGTCATCAACTAAAGCTAGATTGATGACTCCGAAGGTGACCTCCATCTGAGTGTGCTTGAACAATTTATTCAGGGCAACCTCTGGGAGGGTTCCTCTTTTTAGCTCCACAACGACCCTCACACCATCTCTATCCGATTCGTCTCTAAGGTCAGACACCTCATCGAGGGTCTCTCTCTTAACAAGATCAGCTATATTTTCTACAAGAGTAGCCTTGTTGACCTGATAGGGTATCTCGTTTATTATGATCCTGCTCCTGTTACCGCCCATATCTTCGATCTTGGCCTTAGCCCGGACGGTTATCTTGCCTCTTCCTGTCTTGTATGCCTGATAAACCCCTTCGTGACCATAAATGATGCCACCTGTAGGGAAATCAGGACCAGGCATCACATCCATCAAATCCACGACATCGGATCCAGGTTCATCGATCAGCATCTTTGTTGCATCTACGAGCTCGTTAAGATTGTGTGGTGGTATGTTCGTGGACATACCCACAGCTATACCACTTGATCCGTTCAGCAGCAGATTCGGTAACTTGGAAGGGAGTACAACCGGCTCTTCAAGTGAACCATCATAATTATCACGGAATTCGACGGTCTCTTTATCTATATCCTCTAGCATCTCCTCGGCTATGGCTTCCATACGTGCTTCCGTGTAACGCATGGCAGCCGGTTCGTCACCGTCCAATGATCCAAAATTACCCTGTCCATCCACCAATGGATAACGTAAAGAGAAATCCTGTGCCATACGCACCAACGTATCATATACAGCTTGATCACCGTGTGGATGGTACTTACCCAGTACATCACCCACCACACGTGCAGATTTTTTATGAGATTTACTAGAAGTTAGTCCCTCCTGCTTCATAGAGTACAATATCCTTCTATGAACAGGTTTAAGCCCGTCTCTTACATCGGGAAGTGCCCTACCGACTATAACACTCATGGCGTAGTTGATGTACGAATTTTTCATCTCTTCTTCAATGTTCTTTTCATAAACTTCATCAGCGATATCATCGACCATAAAAATAACCTCATAGATCTATATTAGTAGCCTCTGCGGCGTTCTTTTGGATGAACTCTTTCCTAGGTGCGACTTCTTTTCCCATTAGGATGTCAAACAATTCATCAGCCTTTTCCGCATCCTCTATGGTGACTCTTGCAAGGATCCGATTATCCGGATCCATGGTTGTTTCCCACAACTCCTTCGGATTCATCTCACCGAGACCTTTATTTCTCTGTAAACTAACTCCCCTTTTACCCCACTCTTCCAAGATCTCATTCTTCTCAGATTCGTCGTAAGCGTACCTTACTCCTCCACCCTTCTTGATCTTGTACAATGGTGGTTGAGCCATGTAAAGGTACCCTTCTTCTATCAACGGTTTCATGTACCTATAAAAGAAAGTCAACAACAATGTCCGTATGTGTGCACCATCGATATCGGCATCAGTCATTATGATCAACTTGTGATATCTAGCCTCATCGACATCAAAGTCCTCTCCTACACCCGTTCCCAAGGCGGATATGATAGACCTTATCTCCTTGTTCTCTAACATCTTGTCGATACGGGCTTTCTCCACGTTGATGATCTTACCTCTCAACGGTAATATAGCCTGAAAATTTCTATCTCTGCCCTGTTTAGCGGAACCACCTGCTGAATCACCCTCGACTAGATACAACTCAGATCTTTCAGGATCTGGATTCGAACAATCAGCCAACTTGCCCGGCAAGTCAGCACTACCTAAAACTCCTTTTCGACGTGTGAGCTCCTTAGCCTTCTTTGCAGCTCTTCGGGCCTTAGCGGCGGTGACAGCTTTACTGATTACGACACTACCAACATCAGGATGTTCTTCTAGATATGTCAATAGTTTCTCACTCAATACAGATTGAACTATCCCTCTTATCTCACTGTTACCTAATTTCATCTTGGTCTGCCCTTCGAACTGTGGTTCAGGGAGTTTGACGTTGATGATAGCAGTCAATCCTTCTCTGAAATCGTTACCAGAAAGTTCTATATCCTGGGCTAGGTCGTTCATCTCCGCATATTTTTTCAAAGTGTTGGTCAAACCGGCTCTAAAACCTGTTAGATGTGTCCCTCCTTCAATTGTATGGATATTATTAGCGAAGGGCATTATATCTCTGTTGTATGATTCTGATAGATACTGCATTGCAACTTCTACGTGTACACCGTTACTTCTATCTTTGAAATATATTGGTTCTGGATGAAGTGTTTCTCTACCTTCGTTCAGGTATTCAACAAATTCTACGATCCCCCCCTCATAATAGAATTCACAGGTTTCATCTCCGCGATTATCTGTTAGAGATATCCTGAGTCCCTTATTCAAGAAGGCTAATTCTCGCATCCGCTTTTTCAACGTTGAAAAACTGAATTCTACGGTCTCAAAAATTTCATCGTCAGCTTTGAATGTAACACACGTACCTGTGTGCTTGCCTCCGTCCTCCTTTTCGATCAAATCAGTAACTGGGGTTCCTCTTTCGTAACGCTGATAATATATCTTCCCTTCTCTTTTTACTTCTACTTCCAGCCACTTTGAAAGTGCATTAACGACTGAAACACCTACTCCGTGTAAACCTCCAGAGACTTTGTAGCTTTTTCTATCGAATTTACCTCCGGCGTGAAGTTTTGTCATCACTATCTCAACGCCGGGTCTTCCATATTGAGGATGTTCACTTACCGGAACACCTCTACCGTTATCATCAACAGAAACGCTTCCGTCTCCGTTTATCGTAACGTCTATCTTGTCACAATAACCTTCCATTGCCTCGTCTATACTGTTATCAACTACTTCATAGACTAGATGATGAAGACCATTTTCATCTGTGCTGCCGATGTACATACTAGGACGTTTTCTAACAGCACTCAGGCCTTCAAGAACTTTTATTTTATCAGAGTCATAAAGCCTTTTTTTATCTATAATCGATTCTTTTTCCATTATTCTTCCACCATTTGAACAATCGTATAATTTGACATCTTTTGAGTGCATCCCGATAAGGGTACTCTTCTTTAAACTTACCGTTTATCACTAGATTCTCAAAGTATATAATTCTTTTCACTTCACTGGGTATAAAAAAGGGATAGCTGTTGAAATGATTATTATATTTGGCCCTTAATTTTATCTATTGCCTTTCGGTCGAGATCTTTCTGATAAAGATGATCCGAAAGCAAACCTACAGCTATCAACACCAAGGTGATCCAAATTAAAAAAATTATATTGTAAAGATGGGATATCAAAAGGAGTAAGCCACCTAGTCCTGCAAAAAAGTAAGGGAGTGCAGTCCTCCAAGTCCATGGAAATCTTACTACCATCAAAACATTCCCACAATTGCTACATGACCCTTCATCCTTTTCAAGATTAGAACACTTTTTACATACGTTACGAACGGGCATTGGCATTGTTATGCATTCTAAGTATATTTTTTTTACCCTTATATGATTTCCCAACTAAATTTAACATAAAATTATTAATTTTTTTGAAGATCGATATTTAATCGAATAATTTATAATATACTTTGTTATGGTGGATGTCGGTGGACATATGCCGGAAAGAAGGATCAAGGATCACCCAGTTTTAGAATTTGAACGGGGTAACGAGTTTTATTTCGATTATGAGGGGAAAAAAGTCAAAGCCTATGAAGGTGAAACTATCGCTTCCGCCCTGTATGCTGACGGACTAAGAAAATTCACGGAGAGTAAATTGTTAGAAAGGCCTAGAGGTTTTTTCTGTGCCATAGGTAAATGTTCATCGTGTATCATGTCCGTAGATGGTGTACCACATACAAGAACATGCGTAGTTCTAGCCAAGGAAGGTATGAAAGTAGAGAATCAGGGAGCTAGACCAAAATTTCCTTTCATCGAAGTTGAAAAAGGTAAGAGGTTAGAAAGGGACATAGGGATAGCCATCGTGGGAGGCGGTCCAGCCGGTCTTACAGCAGCTATAATCGCTGCTGAACATGGTGCCGATGTACATCTCTTCGATGAAGGGGACAAGCTAGGTGGTCAATTGGTCAAACAGACCCACCAGTTCTTCGGCAGCCATACTGAAGATGCGGGTATCAGAGGCATACACATCGCAGACGAGTTGATCGAGAGAGCACAGGAACTAGGTGTGGAATTCCACAATAGATCCACCGTTTTGGGGTTCTATCCAGAAAGGACTATAGCAGTTGAACGGGATAATAGATTTGAGATATACAATACTGAAGGTATTATCTATGCTACTGGAGCCATCGAGAACTTCTTAGCTTTCGAGAACAACGATTTACCCGGTGTTTACGGTGCAGGAGGGGTTCAGACCCTGATGAACGAACAGGGGATAGTTCCCGGTGAAAAAGTCTTGATGATCGGATCCGGGAACGTCGGAGTTATCGTAAGTTACCAGTTGATCCAAGCAGGTGTTGACGTAGTCGAAGTAGTTGAGGCCTTACCCGAGATCGGTGGTTACCAAGTTCACGCTTCTAAACTGAGAAGAGCCGGGGTCCCGATCAACACCCGCCACACCATAAAGAAGGCCTTGGGAGAGGAAAAAGTAGAAGGTGCGATAGTTCAGAAGATCGATGAGAACTGGCAGCCTATAGAAGGTACGGAACGAGAAGTGGAATGCGATGTTATCTGTATAGCTGTTGGACTGCATCCGGATAATGAGTTCCTGAGGCAGGCAGGTTGCGAGATGGAATATATTCGAGAACTCGGTGGATACGTTCCGAAAAGAACAGAAGACATGAGGACTACCACGGAAAGAGTGTACGTAGCAGGGGATTCAGCAGGCATCGAAGAAGCTACCGTTGCAGCCCTAGAGGGCAAGATAGCCGGAGCAGCTCTTACTGAAGAGGTATATGGCTCCTCAAAAGAGTTAGAAAAGAAGAAAGAAGAGGCCAAGAAGAGTTTAGAACAGATGAGGATGGGTCCTTATGGTGAGGCACCCAGACAAGGTGTAAAGATGTGTACAGTAGATGAGGAGGTGTGCTGAATGTCGGATTATAAGAGTACCGGAGTGATATCTTTAGATGATATCGAAGTTCCCAGCGATGAAAGATTGAAAGCAGGTCCGGTAGTGATAATTGAATGTGTTGAGAACATACCCTGTGATCCTTGTGTTGCCGCCTGCCCAAAAGAAGCCATATCCATGGATATCATAACCGACGTTCCTGATATCGATTTTGAGGAATGTATCGGCTGCGCTTTATGTGTTACAGAATGTCCCGGTCTAGCGATCTTCGTGGTTGACTGCAGTTACAGCGATGAAAAATGTAAAATCACAGTTCCTTACGAGTACTTACCCGTCCCTGATAAGGGTGAAATGGTTTACGCTTTAGATAAACGTGGGGATAGGGTACAGAAAGCAGAAGTTGTGAACGTGAGACAATCGGGTAAGACTTACGGTATAACCATGGAGGTCGATAAAGGGAACGTTTGGTCCGTTCGGGGATTAGAGGTGATGGAATGACTGTAGTTATCTGTAGATGTGAGGACCTTACTGAGGATGATATAGTCGAAGCCATCGAGAAGGGATACGATGAGCTAGAAACTTTGAAGAGACACCTAAGGATGGGCATGGGTCCGTGCCAGGGTAAGAGTTGTATCCCATTAGCTGAAAGGATATTGTGTCGAGAAACCGGGAAGAGTCCCGATGATATCAGAGAACCTACTTCTAGACCACCTAACAAACCAGTTCCTTTTGCATTACTAGCTTCCGAGGAGGTCGATGACCATGAGTGAAGAGGCTGGGGTTGTGATCATAGGAGCTGGAGTTAACGGTCTTGGAACCGCTTACCATCTTGGAAAGATGGGTTACGATGATGTTGTGGTTCTTGACAAATCGTACATATGTTCCGGAGCTAGCGGCAGGAACGGAGGAGGTATCCGTCAGCAGTGGACCTCCGAGGAAAACATCAAGTTAGCTTTAGAAAGTCGAAAGATGTTCGAAAAATTGAATGAAGAATTGGAACAGGATCTAGAATTTTATCAGGGCGGGTATTTGGTTTTAGCTTTCGATGAAGACGAGTCTAAAGATTTCAAAAAGAACGTGAAACTTCAGAACAGCTTGGGTGTTGAGAGCCAATATTTAACTCCGGAAGAAGCTAAAGAGATAGTTCCTGAGTTGAACATCTCGGACGTCGTGGCCGCTACTTTCAACCAAACCGATGGTACGATCTATCCTTTTAAAGTCGTAAATGGTTATGCCAATCGTGTTAGAGAGATGGGGATCGATATACGGGATCACACAGAAGTATTGGATATCGTCACCGAAGGCGATGAGATCAAGAAGGTCAAAACCGAGGCCGGAGATATCAAGACAGATACTGTAGTTAACGCCGCCGGTGGTTGGTCGTCTCAAATCGCAGAGATGGCCGGTGCCGAAATTCCCAACAAGCCGGTAAGGCACGAGATAATGGTGACGGAACCTTACAAGCGTTTTTTGGAACCCATGGTCATATCATTCAAACACGGTATATATTTCAGTCAGAGTGAGCACGGGAACGTAGTAGGCGGGATGGGCAATCCCGATGAAGAGGTCGGTGTGAATCAGACTGGAAGTCTATGGTTCATGAAGAACTTCTCGAAAACACTCATAGATTTCATCCCAAGGTTCAGCGGTGTGAACATGATACGACAGTGGGCCGGTCTTTACGATACCACACCAGATGCACAACCTATTTTGGGAACTGTTCCAGAAGTTGAACGGTTCTACCAGATCAACGGTTTCAGCGGTCACGGCTTCATGGTTTCACCGGTCGTTGACAAAGTTACAGCAGAATTGATACTGGGTAAAGAGCCTTCTATGGACATCGATAGGTTGAGTGTCGATAGGTTCGAGGCCGATGACTTCGAGGCCGAAGGAGCGGTAGTCGGATAGATGTGGGAAGCACTGTTTTTGTTAGGGGCCACTGTCGTAATATCTCTGAGTGGAGTGATGATGCCTGGTCCGGTCACTGCGGGTGCCATAGCCAAAGGTGCGGAGGATAAGAAAGCCGGAATCAAGATAGCTCTCGGTCACGCTTTTGTTGAGTTTCCAGTTATCGCTCTAGTAGCTGTCGGTTTAACATTCATCGCTTCCTGGGAAGCAAAAGCGGTTATTGGAGTGGTCGGAGGCGCTTTACTTGTATATTTAGGTATCCAACTTTTCAAACCCGTTGAGAATGAAGAAAAGCGTTTTCCATACTCTCCGACTATCGTAGGAGTTATGACCAGTGCAGCAAATCCATACTTCTTCATATGGTGGGCAACAGTTGGGGCTGCGTTGATAACTAGGGCCCTAGAGTTTGGTGTGCTGTTTTTAATGGTCTTTGCTGTTGTTCACTGGTCATGTGATCTGGTTTGGGATACGTTCTTGACCTATTCTTCTCACAGCACACTTGATCACTTGTACAAGCATAGGAGGGGAGTATTCGCAGCCTGCGGAGCGTTGACGTTAATATTTGGCCTTTGGTTCATCATATCCCCATTCTTTTAAATTTACATATTTATTTTAAAGAACCATTCGCATCTTAACCGTAAAATTTCCGTCGGATACAACTAGAAGTCGAGAAATCCTGAACTCGTTTCAGAAAAAACTTATAAGTAATATTCGGTCTTGAAGTATATGATCACAGATGGAAACAACAGCTAGTTCAGAGAAAGATGTTAAGGATAAAGAATTTAAACGCGATGATAGTTTTAGCAGACCTATCGATATTGGTTATGAAAGGATATGTGATTGTAAAGGATCTCATATAAATTGTATGACTGCTAAGGAATGGGTAAAATCACAGATCGGTGTTTGGGAATTTTTTTATGAAAAACGAGATATCAGGGATAAAGAAAAACATCCTGCAGCTTATCCTATCTCTCTCTCTACAAAAGTTATTAAATTATTTACACACGAAGGGGAATTAGTTGTTGATCCATTTGTGGGTAGCGGCACGACTCTCGTTTCCGCCCAAGATTTGAATAGAAACGCAGTCGGTTTTGATATCAATAAAGATTACGTTGAATTAGCAAAATCAAGGTTGAGTCAGACCAGGTTGACCGACCATAGCGGAAAAAAGACTGAACAGATAGTGATTGAAGATGATGCGAGAAATGCTTACGAATATTTCGATGACGAGCAAATATCTTTGACGATCACCTCACCCCCTTATTCAAATCTATTAAATAGAAAGAGAAAAAATAAAAGCCGTAGAGGTGAGGATAGGAAAAACGATCAGTATGATAAAGTAGAACAGTATAGCCAGAGTGAAAATGATTTAGGGGTTTTAGGTATTGAAAAATTTTCAAAGGCTATGGAAGAAATTTATGAAAAATTATTACCTAAGATGAAAATCAAAGGCCATAATGTTATCAATGTCGCTGATATGTGGTGGGAAAATACAAGGATTCCGATCCACATCTATGTGATAGAAGCTATGGAAAATGCTGGATACGAGTTGAGAAATACTATAATATGGGATAGAACAAACATTGTAAATAACGTCGGTATTTTTGGTTGGCCATCGAATTACATAACGATGGGAACTACTTTTGAATATATCCTTGATTTTTGGAGGCCCCCTGATGAGTAGAGTTCAGGAACTGAGAGATGATGAGGATATAGAAGTTATAGAAAAAACGTTGAAGAATCCCTTTGATAAAACTTACTGGTTCGCTAGAATGCTTATACAATCAGATAGATATGGGGGTATAGGAACCAAAAGTGGGTTGATGATCGAGGGAGCAGAAATAATCAACGAAATGCATTCTAGAAAAGATAAATTCGATCTAGATAATGCTAAAACGACAATATTTGATTTATTGGTTGAATCAAGAAGTGAAGGAACAAAAGTTAGAAGAGAGGCAAATAGATTGACTGTTGATTTGGACCCTATGATAGAAAAATGGGAGGACCTGTTAATATTGGGATTAACGATGAAACATGTAGTCACACCCATTAATAGAATGTTAGATGAAATTCCAAGCAGTGATGTTGAGATCGCTAAACCGATAGCTAAAGCTTACCTAGATAAATACGATGAGCAAGGACTTGAAGATGTAATTGAAATTTGGGACGATTTAGGTATGAAAGGATGTATCAGCGTAGAAAGAGCTCAAATTGTCGAGGGATTTGGGATTTTAAGAGAAATTTTAAGAAAAAAGGATTTCATAAAAAATCAAGATGAGATGGATTATGTTATGACTGCGTTTGTCCAGGAATTCGAAAGAAGGGCCGGTCAAAAAAGAAAAGGAAGAGGAGGAAGAAGTCTGGAAGATGTGACAGGTTTTATCTTAAATTACTTTGATATTACTGATGTTGAGTTAGTACCAGAGCATATCCGAGCTAGTTTGGAGGTGGATAAGTTAGTCGAATGTGATGATGGTTGGCATGTTGCTATTTCATGTAAAAGAACTTTTAGGGAAAGATGGAAACAGTCTTTTACAGAGAACGTAAAAACTCTTGATGAAAATAAAATCAAAAGAATATGGCACCTCATCACCTATGATAGAGATCTGACTAAAAATAAAATAATTGAAATGGGAAAACACAGGTGTATTATATATCTCCCCGATAATTCAAGAATTCTAAATAAAAAAGATGAAGAAATCAAAAAATATGTTAGACCCATGAGTTCTTTTGTGGAAGATATCAAACACGAAGTAAACTAGATCATGAGTTAAGAGGTTATCTTTTTTAAATATGGTTGGAAAAATTTTACTTGCCCGTTGTCGAGCTTTATTAGGACTATCATCGTATGTACTTTTCCGCATCATCTATTTCATTTTCGATCTCATCGATATCCAGCAAAGTATAGAGTTTCATCTTCCTTTTTCCCAGTTCATTCAAAAATTCATCGTATGAAAGATCGGCCAACTCGGCAGCCTTACCTGCTGATATCCTACCCTCACGGTAAAGCTCAAGAGCTATCAATAATTTACCCTCACTTTGGATCTCTTTTTCTCCCTTGAGATCAAGTATCTCTGAGATATCGTTAGGGACTTTGACGGAAATTTTAGACATTCATCTCACCTTGATTTCGATAACATTCAATCGTTCAATTCTGTATTAACACATTTGGATCCATATCAAATCTAAGATATATTGATGCCGGATATGATTGACCTGAAGCCTGTCTAAGTGGAATTCGTGATGTGGTTATCACTAATTTGAGCCGTAGTAAATGTTGTTTCTAAGTAAAACATCGAACCCGAAAAGAAAACTATTAAAGAGCCCCTAGATATACCTCCCTGTGGTTACATGGTAGTCGCGAAAGTCGTTATCGAACTGAAAGAAGGGGTAGCTGACCCCGAGGGTATGAACACGAAGAAAGCTTTGAAACTCCTGGGTTGGGACGTAGAAGATGTCAGATCAGGTAAAGTCTTCGAGATAGATTTTGGTGAAGATATTACCGTCGAGGAAGCTGAAAAGGAAACCGAAGAGATGTGTAAAAGACTCCTGGCAAATCCCGTTATCCAGACCTACGATATCGAGATGAAGTAGGTGGAGATCATGGAGCATTATACTAGAAGGGATGTACATTTTCAACTTCATGATGTGAATTTGCTCGAAGCAGATGATGAAGATCTGGTAGAGATATCACAGGAGAGTGGAGTTGGTTTAAGTCTTAGCGAGATGAAAACAGTCAAGGAGCATTTTAAAGAATTAAGAAGGAATCCCACTGACCTAGAACTAGAGGCCATCGGACAGGCATGGTCAGAGCACTGCTGTTACAAGTCTTCCAAATGTATCTTGAAGGACACCGTTTTCGACATCGATGCTCCTCAGAACATATACGTCATAGAAGAAGATGCTGGTGTCGTCGAATTCGATGAGGACCATGCCTATGTCGTAGCTTTAGAAAGCCATAACCACCCCTCAGCTATTGAACCTTATGGTGGTGCTGCCACTGGGATAGGTGGGATTGTAAGGGACGTAGCATGTATGGGGGCTCAGCCATTAGCCTTCGTAGATCCGCTTTTTTTCGGTCCTTTGGATTATGAATACGATGAGCTTCCCAAGGGGACTAAACATCCAAGATACCTATTTTCAGGTGTTGTGGATGGGATAAGTGATTACGGTAACAGATTGGGAATACCTACCCTTGCAGGTATGGTTTATTTCGATGAGAGTTACTTGACTAATTGTTTAGTCAATGTAGGTTGTATAGGCATTGCTAAGAAGGATGAACTCATAAGGAGTCGGGTAAAAGAACCTGGAGACATCTTTATAATGGCCGGTGGTAGAACTGGAAGAGATGGAATCCATGGTGTTACTTTTGCATCAGATGAACTGCACGAAGGATCTGAAGAAGAGGATATTGGTGCTGTCCAACTAGGTGACCCTATAACTAAAGAACCATTAATCCATGCAAGCCTAGAGTTGAACCGTAAAGGACTCCTGCAGGGGATGAAAGATTTCGGAGGGGGTGGTTTATCATGCGTTGCTGGGGAGATGGCCCTTGCAGCAGGTTACGGAGCAGTGATACAGATAGATAAGGTACCCTTGAAACAGCCCGATATGGCACCATGGGAGATATGGGTGTCAGAGAGTCAAGAAAGGATGATGTATGCAGTTAAAGAGGAGAACGTCGAAGATGTTCTACATATCTGTAAGAAATGGGATGTTGAAGCAACGGTTGTAGGACACGTCATAAAAGAACCCCGTATGAGGGTTTATCATGATGACGAAAAGATCATGGATCTTGACCTAGAATTCCAAACTGGCGGACCTTCATACTGTAGACCTGTTGAAAGGATCAAGAAAGCAGAAAATATCGAGAACCAACCTCCTGAAGAGCCAAAAGACTACGATGAGATATTGATTGAGCTCCTTAAAAGTGATAATATCAACAGTAAAGAATGGGTCATAAGACAGTACGATCACGAAGTGAGGGCAAATACCGTGATCAAGCCCTTGCAGGGAAAGTTAAATCAGCAGGGACCAGGTGATGCATCTGTGATAAAACCAATAGAGGATTCTTTCAAGGGTATAGCGGTAACCACTGATGTCAATCCTAAACTGACTTATCTCGATCCAGAAAAAGGAGCCATGTCAACAGTGGAAGAGTCTTTCAGGAACCTCATAGCCGTAGGTGCTAGACCTCACTCTTTAGCTGACTGTTTGAATTACGGTAACCCCGAGAAGCCAAAAAGACTCGGCGATTTTGATCTTACTGCTCAAGGTTTGGAAAAGATAGCTAGACCTCTAGGTATCCCATTTGTATCAGGTAATGTTAGTTTCTACAATGAAACCGATAAAGGTCCCGTCAAACCGACACCATCGATATTAGCCTGTGGTCTCATCGATGATATAAGAAAATCTGTAACCATGGATCTCAAGGAAGATGGAAACCTGATATACTTGATCGGTGAAACCAAAAATGAGATGGGGGGCTCAGAATATTATGAACTGATGGGTGGTAAGAGTGGTGATGTACCAGAAGTTGATGTCGAGCTCTTCGAAAAGAGTATGGAAGAGATGCTTGAAGCCCACTCGACGGGATTGATCACGAGCTGTCATGACATTTCTCAAGGTGGGGTCGCTGTAGCGGTTTCTGAGATGTGTTTAGCAGGCGATATAGGTGCAGAGATATCCATAGAAGGTGATATGAGAGCCGATAGTATGTTTTTTTCAGAAAGTAACACCCGCTGGTTGGTCGAGGTAGATAAAAGTAAAGTTGATGAGTTCGAATCAAATTTCAGTGTTCAATGTGAAAAGATCGGCAAGATCGGAGGAAAGAATCTAGAGATATCGTACAACGGTTCACAGATGGTAGATATACCTATAAAAAAGATCAGGGATAGCTGGAAGGATACCCTGAGAGATAAGATGGAGTGAAGATCACTCCCATTCGATCTTCAGGAAACAATCTTCATCCCTTTTTTCTTTATGATCGATTATCTCGACGGTTCCTTTTGTGTTCGTAGCATCCAACCCGCCTAAAAAGACACCTTTCCATGCTAGACAAGTATATTCCGTGGTTACGACATCTTTACATTTTACTAAGGCGGAGTTCTCATCCAGGTCTATTTCGATTGAGCCGTAATCGAAGGTGTCTTGATAACTTTTCGGTGATTTTTTCAGCAATCTTTCGTAGGAAACGAACCTAACAAGATATGAAAGCATACCTAGGTCCTGGATAGCGTATCGAGCGGCTCTGATGACATATATTTCACCTTTTTCGCCTAAGAACCTGTGCATCTTTGAATGATATTTTATAGGATACCATCGAGTGTTCTTTATATCATCCATCTTGATGCCAACATACTCTTCACATTCTTTTAGTCCTTTAACACCCCAGAATTTTTTAACAGCTTTATAATACCCTTTTAGTAAATCCCCTCTAAATTTCTTTTCCTCCATTTTCTCACCGATGTAGCTATGATAATGTGTTTTATAGTATTTTTTATTTACTACTCTTTTCGATCAAGCCCTCTCATCTGTAGTGAGCGCTGAGGCATCGATGCCAGTATGTAAAGTTTGTCTAGGTCGGATCATGCAAAATTGGGTGCTCCGAGTTTTATCATCAAAAATTAACGCTAGTCCTCTTCTGAATTCCATCTGGCCTACCATCTCGTCTAGACCATTTTTCATATAAGACTGCTTAGCCATACCCAGGGCTGCTACATCGTCCCTTGCCGTAAGATTGTGAGCTATTATCAGATCAGATTGTCTGATAGCACTGTCGTGGACGGCTGATGGTTCTTGGGTCGCCAAGATCAGTGAAAGACCGGGATGTCTACCCAGCTTTATCCAATCCAGGAGTGGACCAGTGGCCAGGGTCTCATGTCCGTTTGGTAAAAACAGGTGAGCCTCATCTATGAGCATGTATATCAAAGGATGGTCCTCTGTTATATCTTCACTTGTCTCTGAATCTACAAGACCAGCCTGGCCCTGCATCTCGATAGTCGAGTATAGTGTTCTTTCGGCCATCTGTCTTCTTGCGAATATCGACACGATGAGGTTCCTCAGTTCAAAATCGCCTATCCTCCCTAAGTAAGATATGTCCAGGACGGTGATCTTACCTCCTTCTGCTATCTGGGAACCCATACCATCTTTTGAAAACAGTTTGAGTTCTTCGATCATCTGGAAGTACGAGGTCAAAGCTTCTTTGGTCCTTTCATCTCTAGAAATCTTCTCGATAGCCCCATAGAGGTCTTCAAAAGAATAATGTTCACCCTTGAGTTCGGTGATGGTCTTTTGAAGAAGTACACCGGTCGGTTCAGTGAGTTTAAGATCAAAGAGTTCCATCCATTCAGATATAGTAACATCCGATAGTGTTAGTTTTAGTAATTGATCGTGGAAAATTTCATACCCTTTCTTTTCGGCTTCATCTACAGCTATCTCTGGAACTAGGACCCTGACTCTATCTTCAAAGGAATCCGGTTCTATGTCGAAGTCTTTCATCCGTTGGATCTCTTTTTGAGTGGTATTCTCCTTTTTCAGACTGTGGAAAACACTCATGGTATCGACGATAACGAGAGCAACCCGCTCCCGATGTTTTTCTTTTAACTCACAGAAACCCTCCGCTAGAACTCCCAGAGTGTAGGATTTGCCTGTACCTCTCTTCCCGACAACTAACATACAATGAGGAGACACGATATCGAGATAGGTCTTACCCATCTCTTCGTATTCTCCACCGGGGTACGAAACGCTTTTACCCAGAAAACAGCAGCCTAGGGTTCCTAACCTTTCTGCATTACTTTCGGATCGACCTAATATCTCTTGGATATGGAGCAATCGAAAGCCTCTATTTTAGTTTTGTACAGTTATAACTGTTGTTCTAACAGTAGTCACATCGCCTGTATATCTCGCTGTGACTTCTATCTCTCCGAAGTTTTGATTCTGAGATAATGAGGGGTTTATTCCTGTAAATGTATATGTGCCATCTGCCTCGGTTTCACCCGATTCAACGACATCACAACCTTCTAAAGTAATAACCACTCCTTCCAATCCGTTCCCATCTCGATCATAAGCTGTTACATCTATATTTTGACCAGATGAAGTAGATATAACCCTATCGTCCTCATCGACCTCTATACTTTCAAGTTCAGTAGATTGTGCGCTAGACATCCATCCCACAATTATAGCTGTTGCAACACCGGCGATGACCACGAGTAGAATTAGATAGAGAGGTAATCCTTCCAGTGCTCCGTCATTCGATAGTTTTTTTCTATTCTTATTCATTATATCGGCCGGTTACAATTTACGCCATTATTTAATATTTTTGACAAAGTATTTAAAATAAGAGACTGTATATAGTTTTTTTGAAAACAAACTTTTCATATAAGATTTATCAATAATTAAAAGAATGCTATGTGTATGATCATAAATCCCACATTTACTATCTCTTATTTTCCTATCAGGTCAAACCAGACCAGAGTTCCAAAAGCCAATGAACCGAGTACGTTGAAGTAGATGAATTCGCGTTCGAACCAGGTCGAGGTTATTATCTTTACACTGAAGAAGAAACTACCTGGACCATAGAATACTAAAACACTCTTTCTTTTTTATTCTTTTTTTACCTTTTATAGTCAATGACCCGAGTTTTTGTACTATTTGAGGGTCTTTGACTCACTTCTGGAATCAAATTCCCGATTGTGTAACAATTTTGAAAAAATTATCACTAAGTTAGAATTACCCTAAAATTCTGATACTCGAAGGAATTGCAAAGTAATACCTGTAGAAACAGTGGAGTTCGTAACTTAGTTTAAAACACTAAGGAATCAAAAGATTCCTCATGTCTTAGGAAAGTCTACTTTCCTAAAAGATGGTACGAGTCCCAGTATAATTTTCTAAATATTTGGTTCTACTTTGGAATAACATAAATTGACTGGTAGCTAGTATAAAAGGGTTACTCCGAAGAAATAAATAATAAAAAAACGTAAAGTATAATATATCTGTTTAAAAAGATGTGGGAAGAATATGGTATTTAAAAAACATTTTACTGCTTTTACGGTCGTAGTTATTTTAATATTATCTGTTATGGCTGTAGGGTCCACTATATCAAAATACGAAATCGAAAACGAAGATAGTCAGATTGTACTCGAAGTTGAAACAATAGATGAGATTCAAAGTGGAGATATCGAAAAGACAGTGGGAGCTCCATCAGAAGACACGGTTCTTGAAGAAGGTTATCCATTCCCTGAAGAGTATCCCACCGTTCAGCAGTTGAATGACTGGTACGACGATATCGTAGACGAATATCCTGAGATCACGAAGAATATAAACATAGGTGAATCCTACGAAGGCAGGGATATGTGGGTGATCAAGGTATCTGATGACGTTGAAGAAGAACAGGACGAACCCAGTATTTTTATCCATGGTAACCTACACACAAGAGAGTGGTCCACCAATCAGGCATCGGCATATTTTCTGTGGAGACTGGTTGAAGATTACGGTTCTAACGATACCATCACATGGCTAGTAGATAATAGGCAGATATACGTAGCACCAATGACGAATCCAGACGGTTATATATACGACGGAGAAGGAGATCTCAGTCAAGCTCAAGGTTGGAGGAAGAATAGAAACGATTCTACACCTACAGAATATGTTGGAGTTGATCTTAATAGGAACTGGGCTACAGATTGGGAAAACGGAGATGATAATCCATGGGAAGACACTTACCGTGGAGAAGCACCTTTTTCAGAATATGAAACACGGAATTTGAGAGATTTTATACTCGAAAAAGAGATCGATTCGTACCAGGATATGCACAGTCATGCCGGGACATTATTGATACCCTGGTGCTATACTTCGGATCCCTCACCTCATGACGACTGGTACCGGGATATGGCTGAGGACATGACATCTATGACTTCTCTTTTGGGTGATGATAGTCAGCAGTACAGTTACGGACAGCCGTCAGAGGAGATCGGTTACTCGGCATCCGGTGGCTCTATCGATTGGGTTTACGATGATATCGGTGCGGTAAGTCTATGTTACGAACTCTACACTCCTGATGATGGGATGGATGGATTTTATCCTGATGAAGAATACATAATGGATATCAATCTCGACGTTTACGATTCGTTAGTTTATCAAGCTAGGATAGCAGATATCGATCTTGGTGATGGTACTGAACATCTCTATCCGCCCAGTCCTTACATCGTTTATGGGACGGTGGAAGATGAATACGGCAATCCATATTCGGGAATCGAAGTCGAGATAGAAAATTTGGCAACCGGTGAAACTATATCTATCCAGACGGATCACAATGGTTATTACGAGTTGAACTTTGGGACTCTGGTCGAAGAAGGGTACTCATCCGACGATACATTTGAGATAAGAACGGGTTCCCACTCTGAACAGTTCACCATAGCTGATGAGTGGGGTCAGAGAAAAGATATGTTATCGGAAATTGGTGGTGATCCACCTGAGGTAGTGTTGAACAGGCCAGACGGCGGTGAAACATTCGATGCAGGAGATATCGAGGAGATCGAATGGACCACCGAGGAAGGAGATGATCCGATAGATAGTATTCATTTATCTTACAGTACTGATAACGGTAACAGTTGGGACGTGATCGAAAACGATCTAGAAGATACTGGAACTTATGATTGGATAGTACCTAATGAGCACAGTTCAAATTGTCTAGTCAAAGTTCAGGCTGTAGATGAAGAATATCGTTTTAACTATGACCAAAGCAGTGACGTGTTCGAAATCATGGGAGTACCACCTGATAAACCTGAGAATCTACAAGTAGAGCATCATGGGGTCGAAGGAAATGCAGTGGAGAACCATCAATTTGTAGATGGTTATGAGCCATGGGAACTCACTAGGGACGTAGATGAAGGTGAGGCCGGTTGGGACGGTGCCGGCTACCAGGAAGGCGGTTCGATAAAGGTATCGGCGGAACAGGTAGGCAGTGGTACCTCGACTGAAGAATCCTACTGGGAACAGGAGTTGATTCCTTTGTCCAACGAAATAAAAGTCGATGGAGCTTTCAGGAGAAATATCGAGTTAGATCATAGTGATTGCAGTGTGGATCAAGCCTCCATCGAGATATTACTCCATGACACAGGGACAGGTTGGGAATCGGTCATCATGGACGATGATTCGTCAGAAGGAGATACAGGCTGGGAAGAGTTTGAAACAACCACGTACGATCCTGAGGGTCAAGTAGATGCGGTTAGGATAAGTATGGCTGTTGAAGCTCAAGGACATACAGAATGGTTTATAACTGATCACGAAGCACTTGGAGAACTTTGGGTTGATCATCTTAGTTTATCAGTGGAAGATGGTGATTTAGACCATAATCTACTGACATGGGATGCGAGTCCAGATGATCCTGAAGAGGTCAGTCATTATCACATCTATCGTTCTGAAGAACAAGAAGGTCCTTGGGACGAACCAATAGATGATGTTGAAGCTGAGGGATTAGAAGAGTATGAATTTATCGATATAAACAAAGGTGAAGCTGATGATATCTATTGGTGGTACGTTGTAAGAGCAGTCGGAGAGAACGGTATAGAGGAGGAGAATGAAGATACTGTACAGGAACCGGATGATGAAATGGAGAACATGGATATCGAGCTGTTTGACGAAAGTGATTCAGATGGTTGGAACTTCGTGTCATTCAATCTTGAGTTAGAAGACACAGAACTTGAATCGATTCTAGAACACGAGGACTACGGCATATCTGATAACTACGACAGAGTGATGTACTACGATGCAGGTGCCGATGAATGGTACTCATACGTACCAGGCAGAGCTGATCACTTCAACACTCTCGAAAATTGGGATCATACGATGGGGGTCTGGATACGGATGACAGCTGACGATGTTTTAACGACCGAAGGACAGGAGCCCACAGAGACAACAATCATACTGTACGAAGGATGGAACATGGTGGGCTATGCTGGTAGTGAATCTGGAACAGGAGTACCTGATCAGGTGACACAGATAGGATACTTCGATGCTAGTGAGAAATACAATGTTGCATACACAACAGATGTCGATGGTTTCTTTTTCACGCCTGGAGAAGGTTACTGGGTGTATGCTGAACAGCAAGTTGAATGGATCGTTGAATACTAAAAAATCGATTCAAATAAATTTATGTTAAGAGCCATTACAAGATCTATGTTTAGAAAAACAAAAGAATTTAATACATAACTCGAACTACTCAAATTGTATGCGACCTGGCGAATTCAAACCATATTATCTTTATCGCTTTCTTCTTTGGAAGTTAGGTAATAAAAGTCCCTTAAGTGCTGTGGCAAAGATCACTAATAAGTGCAATCTGAAATGCAACCATTGTCCTTGGTGGAAGCGAGATATTCAAGATGCTAGTACCGAAGAATGGTTTCAAATTTTACGATGGGCTAGGAAACAGGGCGTGATCCACCTTATATTGGAAGGTGGTGAACCAACACTCAGACCAGATATAGATGAACTGATTTCTTATGCCAAAAATCTCGGAATGTTAGTGATGGTAATAACTAATGGACTACATGATTTAAGTGACCATGATCCAGATAGTTACTGGATTTCAATAGAAGGTTATGGTAAAATTCACGATCAGAACCGAAGTAAAGGTACATTTGAAAGGGTTGTAAATAATATTAAAAAGAATACAGAGGTGAATAAGGTAGTTGGAATAACCTTGAATGAGAGAAATAAACATCAATTAGAAAAGATAGCTTCTTTCTTTTCAAAAATCACAGAAGGTGTGTGGTTTAATTTTATGTATCCATACAAGGGTTATGAGGATCTAGCACTCCCAATAAAAGAGCAGAGAGAGATTGCAGAAAAAATAATGAGGATGAAAAGAAAAGGAGACTACAATATCATCAGTTCAAACTCTTATTTAAACTCCATTAGGCATACCAGAAAAAAAGAGTATTGTGCTTCTTTTTTAACACTTTTAATAGACGTTGACCTCACTTATCATCAAGGTTGCACTATCGAACAGATAGAAGAATGTAGATGTGAAGTATGTAATCTTGGATGTTATGGAGAACTTACTGAGGCGATAAATCTTAAAAAAGATGCTATTCAATTTTTGAAAGATACAACGGGTTTGAATGACGGATTACTAAAAATGTCATAAAATACTGAAAAATTTTTGTTGACCAAAATAGTAAAAGTTAGTATTTATTCAATTGATTTTACGGATCTATGGAAATTTGGACCAAAATTATATATATTAAAGCACAAGATGAAATCCGCTATGGAAAAGCCCAGGAAACAGGTATTGCTTACAACCCCATACCGAGAAAAAGGTGAGGAGTACGAGTATTGGGGTAGTAATGTTTCAGGACTGATAAGATATACTTATGATAAAAGAAATTCAAACGGTTTGAGATTTTTAAAGAAAAATATACCTGAGATCGACATACTCGAATTCCCTTCAAAAAATGAATACAAACGTGCATTAAAAAGGGGATATGATGTCGTTGGTTTCTCTTTTTTTACATATCAGATACCCCGAATATTAGAGATGGTTGAAGAAGCAAAAAAAGAGAATACTCCAGAATTATGGGCTGGTAATTATGGTGCTTTGACCTATGGGATGGAAGAAAAATTTGATAAGATATTCGTTGGATATTCAGAAGAAGAAGTCGCTGAAGAATTGGGTACAAAAATAGACGAGCTAGAACATCCTATGATAGTGGATTATATAGGAACACCCATGGGTATAAGAGGGTTCCCGTTAGCAGTAGTCTTCACGAATAGGGGTTGCACACAAAACTGCAAGTTCTGCCAGACTCCTGTATTTTGCTCTAAACCTTATAAAATACCTCTTTCTTCTATCGAGAAGGTAGTTAAAAATTACAAAGAAGTGGGTGTGAGTGAGATAGTTTTCATGGACGAAAACTTTGGTATGTATAAAAAACACGCAGAAAAAGCGATCGATATTTTAGATAAATACGATATGAATTGGTATCCGATGACAAGAATAGATTTATTGGATAAAAGATTAGATGATTGGTACGATAGAGGTTTTTCAGGCACTTTAATCGGTGTGGAAAGTCTTGATCAAGATTCTTTAGATAACGTTGGGAAAAATATTGATGTCGAAAAAACTTTTAATGTACTCGAAAGGCTAGAAGAAAAAAATTCTTTCGTTATCGGTTATTATATTATTGGGTTCGAAGACGATACCATTCCTAAGATAAAGAAAAATATTAGGAAGTTGAACGACTATTCCCTGGATCTTGTCCAAATATGTATAATCACACCCCTCCCTCGTACCCCTTTGTGGGAGGAGATATCCGAGAAATATGGTATAATAAGTGATGATTGGAGTAAATGGAATACCAAACATCTAGTTTGGGATCATCCAAAAATAAACCAAAATGAGATGAGAGATGTTTTAGAATGGGGATTCAAAGAAGCTTATCCTAAAACTACTTTTTTCAAATCTCCAATAAAATATTACTTAAGAAAGGTGGATAGATTTGGCCATTTCAAGACCCAAGCAAAAATGATCAAGGATTTTATCATATCTAATTCGGGAGTAAAGACTAAAATAAACGATTGTTAAAAAGAGAGACAATAATGATAATTAAGAAATTTCACAGATATCCGGTGTATCTCAGCAAAGAGTAAACTATAACCAAGAAGTACATCCCAAATATTGGCCTATGATCTTCATGGGAGTAGAAAATATAGGAAGCAACCAATGAGATCGGCGCCAATACAAATAAATCTACCCTGCCTTGAAGCAATATGATAGGACTTAGGAATAGTACCACGACCATAATAGTCATAAATCGTTTTCCCCTCTCCCGTCCGTATATGGTGTAAATGTTTTTAACTCCTGATAGTTTGTCACCCTCATAGTCAGATAGAGCGTTAATATATGGGGATATAGAAAGAGTCAAAAATATTATCACTGAAATCGAGAGAACTTCCCTGAAGAATGGCACACCTTCGATTAGAAAAAATCTTCCATCTTTTAAGGACAATGACCAATATATAGGGGAGTAAACTCCAAATAACAGCGCAACCACACTGGCGTATCCAACACAGATATAGCCGTACGCTCTCTCTTTAAGTCTGACAGGGGGGACAGAGTAGGCGAGAGCTGCAAGCATAAAAGTAAGGTTCAATATCATCAAAGTGATACCGATATATAGGCTTATTAAAATAGACAAAACTGCTATAGTCACAGCGATGTTACTAAAAAGCTTGGAATCTATATCTCCAGTAACTAAAGGCCTGTTTGGATGAACTATCCGATCTATGCCTATGTCATACATATCGTTTATCATAGCTGTGAACTGCCATGTCATTACCATGCAAAGCGGTGGAAAAACGAACTTTGGTATATTATATATTTCAAAAACAAAATTAACTTCGTAATTCAATTGAGATAGAATTATAAACCCTATTATCGTCATAGCCATGAAGTGCACTGATCTTAAAACTTTCATATTCGAAACATAATTTTTTAAAATCGACCTCCTCCAAAAATAACTAAATGATAAAATAATAAGAATTAATTGGAGAAAAAGTGCTAAGAATAGTATTTCTAAATGTTCTTTATACATCAGGGATGTAATTTCTTCAGCACTGATACCCAGCAGTTCTAGCTGTGAGAAAACGATTATAAAAGCTGCTAGAGATGAGATAACACCGAGGAAACTATGGGTCCCCCTCTTCGCTACATTCCCGTCTGAGCATCTCCATATCATGTATCCTGTGAGTATAGCTACAAGATAAACGATAGCAAGTCCCGAATTGAATACTGTTTCAATTACTAATATATCGATTGAATTAGACCAAGTTGTGATTTTTAAAGGGTGTATCATTCCGCCCATTAAGTAAGTAAAAACAGGGCTTAGTCCCAACAACCAATATATCGAAGATATACCTTTAATCGATACGGTTATGGAACTATTTCTAGAAAAAATTTGAACTATCCATAGAATAAGAATGAAGAATATAAAAAAAGAGAGACCGTTAAGGTAAATATAGATCAGAGAAAAGTTAGTTCGAGTTCCAAAAACTATCTTGAGAATGGTATTAAAGGTGGTTAATAAAATGATGTATGATAAGACAAAAAGAACAGTATTTTTCTCAAGGAAATTTTTTAGTTTTATCTTCCTATATATATTAGTGTTCATCTAGATCACCTCTATAAAACTCTAGGCCCCAGCTAAAATTAAAATAACCATAATAAGGAGCGGATATCGTGAGGATATGAACCATTTTGGCATATTCTTTGCGGCTTCTTTACATGATATCTCTAAATCTTCACGATTGCTAGCTTCATATATGTCCCCTCCAATGTTTAATATTGATACCGTATTGATTATGCCCATAATAATGAAAAGAGTGATCGAGTAGATATTGTAAAAGGTCCAACCAGTCTGAACTGGTTTTAAAAATACTCCAGCTATTGCTATCAAGCCTCCGAAAGTAGTGAATAAAAATGCTAGTCTCATAGTCTTTCTCATGCTAAATATATGTGCCCAGGTTTTTATTCCTTCTACCATATCCTCTCTATAATCTTCACAAGTATTTACTAGAGTTATGCCCTCATTTAATAGTGCATAACCCAAACAAAAAACCACGATATACCACGTTAAAGAATCCTGAAAGATGAACCAACCTCCTAACACAGGCAGTGTGTAAAGACCAAATAGAACAGGTAACGGGCTGAGAATGCCTCTTCTTTTTATCCTTATCGGTTCAGCCGAATAAACATATCCAAAAACCAATCCAGAAAGTGAAAGAATGGAGGTCACGAAATGACCTTTAGCCATCAAAAACAAGATAAGTGCTGATATCGCAACAACCTCCATACTAATTATTGTTTTTACATTGAATCTACCTAAGATTTTAACTGCATCACTCATATGCCTTTTATATCTCATGTCTATTCTGACATCGTAAAGACAGTTAATGTTGCAAGCAAATGCTATCAAAAGAAAATACAGTAATATGTAGACCAGAGAGCTAGTCGAGAAAAGATGAGATATAGTCGTTGCTCCTAAAATCAGACCCAACAAGGGATGTGGAGGTGTTCCCAATTGGATCTTAGCTCTGCTGATAGTCAAGAATGCTTTGAACTTGCTGAATATATGATGATCTGTTTTATCAGACATTATTTCAATCGTCATTAGAAATTTATTTTATAAAAACTTATCTTGGTTGGAAAAAAATCTTAAAAATTTCTCTCAATATATTAAAGTAACAATAGTTCATAGCTTGTATAGAGCGAGTCGCTTTTGGCCTGCGATCAAGAGAATATAGTATACCGCCCAAGGAACAGATTTATATAATAGTTGCTTGTAGGTGCTAAAACACTGCTTAAAATAGGGCCTGTAGCTCAGCTAGGTAAGAGAGAGCTAACCTGCTCTTTCTCTAGAAAGAGCACCTGGCTTTTAACCAGGTGGTCTGGGGTTCGAATAGAGTTGCTGTCAGGCAGTTCACGGAAATCCCCACAGGCCCATCTTAAAATCGAGTGTGGTATCTATCATGGAAAAAACAAATTCAAAAACGGGGGAATACGATGGGTAAATTCAACGTTATGAAGCACGGCTTCGTTCCTGAACATCATCTCGTTCCCAAAGAGGAAGAAGAGAAGATATTAAAAAAGTTAGATGTCAGTAAACAGGATCTCCCAAAGATCCTAAAAACTGATCCTGTAATCCAACATATGGAAAAAGTACACGGTGATATAGAGGAAGGTAGGATGATCGAAGTCATACGTGATAGCGCAACAGCTGGTATGGCAAAAGTATATAGATTGGTAATAGGCAGATAGAGAGTAAGATAAGGTGTGAAAAGATGAGAGAATTAGTGGATAGTTTCTTTAAAGAGATTAGTGTAGTCAGTCACCATCTCGAATCCGTCAACGATTTCTTGCCCACTATGGACAACCCTAATTGTAGGGCACAGAAGATCATCGATAACATAAGGATCGGTTATGGTGAAGGTGGTTGGGGTAAGATAAGATTGAACCCTGAAAAAGTGGATGGTCAAGATATCGAAATAAGGGTCGGTAGAGAGAGAACAGAAGATGGTAGGGTCGATCCGAACTCTGAACGGACCATCAGGATAAAGAGACCTACAGTTAAGGAAGCTACAGGCTCAGAACACAAACTAACGCCTCACGAGGCAAGATTGAGGGATCTATACTATAGCGCAGAGATCGAGATGAAGATGAGTGTGATCAAGGAGGGTATCGAAGAGGAACCAGAGTGGGTTCCGATAGGTAGGATACCCATAATGATAGGTTCCAAAAAATGTAATATTCATCCAGATAATATAGACAGTACCGTCGAAGAAGTCCTAAATATAGATATTAACAGTGTGGAGTACGAAAAAAAGAAGTATGAAGAAAAAGTCAAGATGTTGGGTGAGGATCCACATGAACCTCAGGGATATTTTGTGATAAGTGGAACGGAAAGAAACCTGATGGCTGTAGAAGATATGGCTTCTAACAGAGTGATGTGTGAGATCAATGAAAAATATGGACGAGAGATTGAAGTGGCTAAGATTTTCTCTCAGAGACATGGTTACAGAGCGCTCACCGTTATGGAGAAAAAGAAAGATGGTCTGATAACTGTTTCTGTGCCCTCTGCTAGAGGGGACATACCTGTGATAATATTGATGAAGGCTTTAGGTATGGAGAACGATCAAGAGATATTCAATTCTATGTCCATTGATGAGGACATGTCAAGTATAATCTTCGCTAACATCGAGATGTGCCAGGAAGAAGAGGAATATTCACCAAATGGTGTTTATGATCAAGGAGATGCTATAGCATATCTTGAAAAGAAATTTGCTACAGGCCAGGCAGAGGAATATAGACAACGTAAGATAGATTCGATTTTAGACCGCTCTCTTCTTCCTCACTTAGGGAATCATAAAGAGGATAGGATCAAGAAAGCGGTATTCCTTGGCAGGATGGCTAAAGCTATCCTCGAACTTAAAGCAGGCCATAGAGAAGCTGATGATAAGGACCATTATGCAAATAAAAGATTGAAACTTGCAGGAGACCTGATGGCAGACCTCTTCAGAGTTTCAGCGGTAAATCTTTTAAAAGACCTAAAATACCAGCTCGAAAGGAATTACAGTAAAAAAGGAGAGATCCGTATAAGATCTTCGATAAGACCTGATCTTTTGAAGAATAAACTTCAACATGCCATGGCTACCGGAAACTGGGTCGGAGGTCGAACTGGTATTTCACAACTTCTAGATAGAACCTCCAACATGAGTGCAATAAGTCATCTTAGACGAGTTAAATCTCCATTATCCAGAAGCCAACCTCATTTCGAGGCAAGGGAACTTCATGCAACACATTGGGGTAGATTATGTCCCAACGAGACTCCTGAAGGCCAGAACTGTGGTCTAGTTAAAACATCTGCACTGGTCATCGATGTTTCCAAAGGCACTGAACCAATGGAGATACGGTGGAAGCTTTACGACATAGGTTTGGAACAGATGGGGACTTCAGGAAAGGCTAGAACAAAAGTCTATCTCAACGGTGATCTTATTGGCTTAGTGGAGGATCCTATAGAGTTTGTAAAAAATCTAAGAAAGGAAAGAAGGCATGGGGAGTTATCCGATCAAGTCAACGCTAGATACGATAGCTCTATGGGAGAAGTCATATTGAACTGTGACGAAGGAAGGGTAAGAAGACCACTTCTTATAGTAGAAGATGGTGACATAAACCTGACCAAAAAAAGAATAGATGAATTGTTAGATGGAAGATCGAGTATAAATGAACTGTTCAGCGAGAACACCATAGAATGGATCGATGCCGAAGAGGAAGAAGACATATACGTAGCTCTTTATCCTTTTGAAATACCGTCCCTTTGCGATGAATGTGATTCACCAGTCTCGGAAGCCGACATCACATGGCTCAACATGGGGCAAGGTGATGATATAGCCGAGATCGAATGTAATAAGTGTGGAGGAATGATGGAAAGAGAGAATCTGATAGAAGATGATCATACCCACCTTGAAGTAGATCCGTTATTGGTACTAGGGGCTTCTACAGGATTAGTACCATATGCAGAACATAATGCAGCACCTAGATGTTCAATGGGTGCAAACATGATGAAGCAGTCTCTCGGATTACCTTCCTCAAACTACAGACAGAGACCAGATACCAGAGAACATCTGATGCATTATCCACAAAGACCTTTGCTACAAACTAAAACTATGGATCTAGTCAATTTCAACGAACGACCCGCAGGTCAGAATTTTGTAGTTGCTGTCATGTCGTATCAGGGTTATAACATGGAAGATGCTCTAGTTTTTAACAGGGCAGCTATTGACAGAGGGTTAGCAAGATCCACCTTCTTTAGAACATATACAACAGAAGAGAGGAGGTATCCCGGTGGGCAGGAAGATCATTTTGAGATACCCGATCCAGACGTAAGAGGGGCTAGGAGTGACCAATTCTATAAACATCTTGATGAGAACGGTTTGATCAATCCAGAGAATAAGGTCGATGGTGGGGATGTGTTAGTAGGAAAAACTTCACCACCAAGATTCCTTGAAGAGGATACAGATTTCATGGCACCTCAAAAAAGAAGAGAAACTTCCAAGATTGTAAGGCCTAGAGAAAAGGGATGGGTTGACACCGTTATGCTCACGGAATCAGAAGATGGAAGCCGGTTGGTGAAAGCCAAGGTGAGAGATCAAAGAATCCCTGAACTCGGTGATAAATTCGCTTCTAGACACGGACAAAAAGGGGTCATCGGTAAACTAGTCGAACCAGAAGACCTGCCTTTCACTCAGAACGGGACGGTACCTGACCTGATATTAAATCCACATGCGATCCCATCAAGGATGACCGTCGCCCATGTGTTGGAGATGCTTGGAGGAAAGATCGGATCTCTCGAAGGGAGATTCATCGATGGAACGCCTTTCAGTGGAGAAACTGAAGAAGCCCTCAGAAAATCCTTGAAGGATGCAGGTTTCAAACATAACGGAACGGAGGTATTATACGACGGTAGAACAGGAAAGATGCTCCAAGCCGAGATCTTCGTAGGAGTGATATATTACCAGAAGTTACATCACATGGTCTCTGGGAAACTTCATATGCGGTCTAGAGGTCCGGTACAGATACTCACTAGACAGCCGACCGAAGGTCGTTCTAGACAAGGTGGACTCAGGTTTGGAGAGATGGAAAGAGACTGTTTGATCGGACACGGGACTGCCATGGTAATCAAGGATAGATTATTGGATCAATCCGATGGAACCACAGAATACATCTGTGGAAACCCTGACTGTGGCCATGTGGCCATACTAGATAGTAATGGTGAGTTAAGATGTCCTGTATGTGGTGAGAAATCCGATGTTCATCAGATCCAGACGAGTTATGCATTCAAATTATTGATGGATGAGTTGCGATCACTTGGAGTTGCGATGAGATTACAACTGGAGGATTTGAAATGAAGAGATCAGCAGGAGTTTCAAAACGTGTTGGCAGTATCAAATTTGCTTACATGTCCCCAGAAGAAATAAGGAATCTATCAGCCACCAAGATAATTACTCCTGACACTTATGACGACGACGGATTCCCTATCGATATGGGACTGATGGATACACATCTAGGTGTGATAGAACCTGGTTTGAGATGTAAAACGTGTGGTGGTAGAGTAGATCAATGCTCAGGCCATTTCGGTCGCATAGAATTAGCTATGCCAGTCATCCATGTTGGATATGTCAAAGAGATCAAGAAATTTTTACGTTCAACTTGTAGAGAGTGTGGTAAATTACTGCTCCCCAAAGAAGAGAAGGAGGAGTATCAAGAACAGATGGATCAGATGGAGAGGATGGGCGCTGACTCTTTAGACATCAGAAAATTAGCTAAAGATATATCGAAGAAGGCTAGACGGAATAAGGTCTGTCCTCACTGTAAAGCTGAACAGCAGAAGATAATGCTGGATAAACCCACGACATTCCGGGAAGATAATACCAAACTAACCCCTAAAGAAGTGCGATCTAGATTGGAAAAAATACCTGATGATGACCTTATACCCCTTGGGATGAATCCTGATGTAGTCAGGCCTGAATGGTTGGTACTTTCAGTATTACTTGTACCTCCAGTAACCGTTCGACCCTCGATAACATTGGAATCTGGAGATAGGTCAGAGGACGATCTGACACATAAATTAGTAGACATACTTAGGATAAATCAACGTTTGAGAGAAAACAGGGACATAGGTTCACCCCAACTAATCGTTGAAGACCTATGGGATCTTCTTCAATATCATGTTACAACCTATTTCGATAATCAGACTTCCGGTATCCCGCCTGCTAGACACCGCAGTGGAAGAACTTTAAAAACACTAATTCAGAGATTGAAAGGGAAAGAAGGAAGATTTAGACAGAACTTGAGTGGTAAAAGGGTTAATTTTTCTTCGAGAACCGTTATCTCCCCAGATCCATGGCTATCTATAAATGAAGTCGGTGTTCCAGAAAAGGCAGCTAGAGAACTAACTGTACCACTAAATGTCACCGCATCCAACATCGAATATGTTAGAGAATTGGTTGCACGTGGACCAGAACCGACCGAAAGGGGAAACTACATACCTGGAGCTAATTATATTATCAGGCCAGATGGAAGAAGGATCAGAGTCACTGAAACAAACGCTGAAACTGTAGCTGAAAAATTGGAACCGGGTTTTGTCGTAGAACGTGAGTTGAAGGATGGAGACATAGTATTGTTCAATCGTCAACCTTCATTACATAAGATGTCTATGATGGCTCACGAAGTCAAGATAGTACCCGGAAAAACATTCAGACTTAATCTTGCAGTTTGCCCACCATACAACGCTGACTTTGATGGTGACGAGATGAACCTCCATGTCCTTCAAAGTGAAGAAGCTCGAGCAGAAGCAAAGGTCATAATGAGAGTACAGGAAAATATCTTATCGCCAAGATTCGGTGGTCCTATCATCGGGGCTATCCAGGATCATATAAGTGGGCTGTTCTTCTTGACTTACAAGGATCCAATTTTCTCAAGAAGAGAGGTCGTTAGTATTTTCTCAAATCTGGTGACAGACAAGATCCCTGAGCCTGCTGAAGAGATCGATGGAAATAAGTATTGGGCTGGCAAAGATATTTTCAGCCACTTTTTACCCGATGATCTAAACATGCATTTCAGGGCTTCTATCTGTGAGAAATGTGATGAATGTATAGAAGAAGATTGTGAACACGATGCATATGTAGTCATAAGAGATGGTAAATTAGTAACGGGAACCATAGATGAAGATGCTGTAGGTGCTTTTGCAGGTAATATTGTTGACAAATTGGCTAGGGATTACGGTAACGATGTCGCTAGAGAATTCATCGATAAGATCACTACTATCGCCCTTGGCAGTATCACCCTTAGAGGATTCACTACTAGCATCCAGGACGAAGACGTTCCTCCAAAGGCTACGAAACAGATATCTGCTGTCATGGACAAAGCAAAAAGCAAAGTAAGGAAGCTCGTAGATGCTTATCAAGATGGAGAATTAGAAGGTTTGCCTGGTCGATCTTTAGAAGAAACTTTAGAAGTCCGTATAATGAAAGAACTCGGTAAGGCTAGAGATGAAGCTGGTAATATCGCCTCTAAACATCTGGGGTTGGGTAACAATGCGGTGGTCATGGCTAGAACCGGTGCTAGAGCTAGTATGTTGAATCTAACTCAGATGGCAGGTTCACTTGGACAGCAGGCGGTCAGAGGAGAAAGACCTAAAAGAGGTTATGAAGAGCGAACTTTAGCACACTTCAAGAAAGGAGAACTCGGAGCTGAATCTCGTGGTTTCGTCAAATCTTCTTATAAAGATGGTTTAAATCCCCTAGAATATTTCTTCCACAGTATGGGTGGTAGAGAAGGTCTAGTGGATACTGCTGTGAGAACCAGTAGGTCGGGATACATGCAGAGACGTCTGATCAACGCCCTTGAAGATCTGATGGTCTCACATGATGAAACTGTACGAAACACTGCAAATACGATAATTCAGTTTGAGTACGGTGAAGACGGTATAGATCCACAGAGAAGTAAAGGTGGCATTGCAGTTGACATGGATGACGTGATGACTGAGTTCAAAGTACGTAAAGGAGGTGAATAAAAATGGCTAAGAAAGATACAATCAATGCTCTGATAAGAAGAGGAATAGATGAGGAATTGGCCGAGAAATTAGCCAACGAAGGATACCTCCTCGGTGATGTTGAATCTGCTAGTGTAGAAGAACTCAAAGATCACATGAACGAAGAACAGGCCAAAGATATCAAGAAGAAAGTTGGTAAGAAACCTAAAAAGAAAAAGAAGAAAAGTAAAAAGAAAAAGAAATCCAAAAAGGAAGAAGATATAGATATGTCCACACCTGAAAAGATTAAACCTCTGAAGGGTGTAGCTAAGAAACTAGATAAAATTCAAGACGAGATGGGTTATGATCTACCTCGTTCTATAATAAAAAATGCTGCAGACAGGATCGAAGAAGAAGGTGTCGAAGAAGAAGACTATGAATCAATACTTGAAATAATATATGACAAATACAAGAGTCGAAAGATCGATCCACTCGATTCTGTAGGTATCGTCGGTGCTCAATCGATCGGAGAACCGGGTACACAGATGACCATGCGTACTTTCCACCATGCAGGAGTGGCAGAACTCGGTGTGACACAAGGGTTGCCGCGGATGATCGAAGTCGTAGATGCAAGGAAGGTACCAAGTACACCTATTATGGAAGTCCATATCATCGACAAATGGAAAAAAGATAGAGATAAAGCGAGGATGATAGCTTCTAAACTTGAGGTAACGAGATTGATAGATATCGCTGAACTAGAGATAGATATGGCAGATATGAAAGTCACCATAAAACCAGATATGAAAAAACTTGAAGAAGAAAATATAGAGATAGATGAGATAGTAGAAAAGATGAAGAAACTGAGAGGTATCGATGCTAAGGTCAAAAGAGAGAAAGATACGATATACCTGATATCTGAAGAAGCAAAATTCAGTCAACTTCATCAGATTGTGGAAAAAGCGAAAGAAAAAAAGATAAAAGGCCTCAAAGGTGTAGAAAGAGCAATAATCAGAGACGTAGGTTCTGAATATGTCATATTCACAGAAGGTTCTAATCTTAAGAAGGTCCTGGGAATAGAAGGTGTAGATATATCTAATACATTTTCCAACAGTATGGTAGAGATCTATAATGTTCTGGGAGTTGAAGCTGCACGCAACTCTATAATAAAAGAAGCTAAGGACACCCTGAACGAACAGGGTCTTGAAGTGGACATTAGGCACATCATGCTGGTTGCAGATATGATGACAAACGAGGGCGATGTAAAGGCCATTGGTAGACATGGTGTCTCCGGTAAGAAAACGAGTGTTTTAGCAAGAGCTGCATTTGAGATAACTAGTACCCATCTGCTTAGAGCAGCTATCGTCGGCGAGAGCGATGATCTAGACGGTGTAGCGGAGAACGTTATCGTTGGACAGCCGATCACTCAAGGTACAGGTGCAGTGAAGGTTAAATATACACCTAGAAACGATGAGGGAGACTGATAAAATCATAAATAATACAAGGTATATAGAATCTCAAAAAGATTTAAGTGTAGATAATGAGAGAATATTAAAAATTAAAGGTGGTAAATAATGGATATAAACAGAGAGATCAGATTGGCTGTAAATACAGGCGAAACCAGTTTAGGAATCAAGGAAGGAATAAAGAATATCGAGGATGGACAAGTGAAAATGCTTATCGTTGCAAAGAACTGTCCAGAACAGAAATTTAAAGGTGATGAATACAAAGGAGTCCCGATATATCAATTTAAAGGGAATAATCATGACCTTGGATCAACAGCAGGCAAACCTTTCACCGTTTCGACGATAGCTGTTATGGACCCAGGCGAATCAGATATACTCTCTTTGATCGAGTAAATTAAACGTGATGTTTAATCAGGGCGGAATTAAAATGGAAGATATAACTTTTAATGAAAAAACGCTTAGATACATATCCCTTTTTGAAGAGATCACGGGAGCTAAAGTTAAGGATTGTATAGATATACCTGAAAAGGTTATATTCTTAGTCAACCCAGGTAACGTGGAGAAGGCTATCGGGAAAAGAGGAAAGAACGTAACGAAGGTCAGTAACAAAATAGATAGAAACGTACATATCATCGAATACAGCGATGATCCCGAACAATTGCTAGAAAATATATTTTATAGTTATGAAGTTAAAGAGGTCGAACTGGAAGAGAAAAACGGAGTGAAGCACGGAACCGTAGAAGTTGCTCCAGAGAACAAGGCTCGTGCTATCGGTAAGAAGGGTAGAAACTTATCTATAGCTAGAAAGATAATGATGAGACATTCAGACATATCCAGCGTATCTGTCGCTTAAGATACCTACTCGTCCTCTGAAGTTCAAGTATGGTTCGAGTTGAAGTTCCTTTTTCCACTGGTAGTAGCAGGAGCAGTCTGGATTTTTCAATCTACTTTTAATGGGCTCTAAGTCCTGTGTCAGATTGAATCCGTTTATGAGTTCAACTATTTCTGGATCACATCCACCGCAGTTATGAGCTCCTCTTTCGCTCCCTAACCCCACGGTGCTTGAAATTACCGTAGAGTCTATGTTACCTACATCTGATATCACTTTCAAGAGAGACCACAGCCATGCAGGTCTGTAGGTTCTTTCGTTCCATAACTTCTCTAAAAGACTCCCCCTCTGGATGTTAACCGGATTTATCGAGATGATGTTACCTGGATGTGAAACTTGTTCGATAGAGTTTGTAAGATCTTTGATGGCTTCCTTTTCAGTCAGGAACGGAGGTTTAAGTAAAAGGTAGGTTCTCAGTAGGGACTGGTTCTCGAAAACTAAATCTCTCTTTTCTAGATAATCTTCTAGTTTGAATCCTTTGTTTATACAATTCTTCAGGACGAAGTTGTTACTAGATTCCAGACCTATGGCCAATTCTAGTTTTTTTACTTCAGAAGAATATCTCTGTAATCTATCTTCAGTGATGAACTGCGGTCTTGTTTCGAGTACTACCTTTTCAGCATCGAGAAATTTTAAGACTTTAAGTGCGAACTCCTGCGGGATCTCATCCTCATCGAAAAAACTTCCAGAAGTATAGATCTTGACGATCTCCTCCCCAGAGTATTTATCGGATAATTCTTGAAATTGGTCAGTTAGATCTTTTTGAGTTATATCTGGATTGGTATCGGTGTAATAACCGCACATTGTACATCCAGAAGCTCGATTCCATGAACACCCTATAGTCCGAAATATAACTGAAAAAACGTCTTTCAAATCATCCTGATAAAGCTCCCTTTCAGTCCAGCTGCTGACCAGATCTCTGCGATCAGAACGTGACGTTCTAGATTTGCACTTCTCGATCTCTTCTAGGATGTCCATATAATATCAAATCTAACGGGTAAATAAAGACTTTTGGAAAGGGTTTTGGTCATAGTAGCTCTTTCAACTTTTCTAACGTTGTTAGGTTTTCAGGAAGTTCACTTTCCAAAAGAGGAGTCAACTTTATCTCTTCATCGAAGGTATTGATGAATTTCCCGCTTTTCTCCAACCATGACCGGATAGGGATCACAACGTCAGCCTTGAAGATATTTTCTGTATCTTCGCTTGTGAGATGTACTATATTTTCAGCATCTGGATACTGTTCCACTTTACCATAAACAAATACGGTACCGTTGTCCGGGATTCCAACTTTGAAATTATTCTCTATAAGTCCTGCTGTGTTAGCTCCGGGCTGTGCAACTATCATGTCTTCTGTTTCCACTTCACTATCGTAGTTCAACACTGCAACACCCTTATCTAACTGTTCTATACTGTCCACTTCTTCTACTCCCTCATCTTTAGCTCTTTTAACGAACATCTTCAGGATCGGAGCAGTCTCATAGACTTCATCTTCCACAAATATCTTTTCAGCAGATAACAGGTCTTTCAAATTCGCCGTGGATGCTTTACTTCCTTCAGATATGTAAACAGAACCACCTACTTTTTCAGCGAGTTCTTTCAGTGTTTCAGCCTCTTCGATGGTCGTTTGTGGTGAAATCAGGATATCAGCTCCGTCTTTCAGTAGCTCAACAGCTTCTTCTAGATCACCTTTCTTGTCTATAGTTTCAACATCTGGTAACCTTTGGAATTTACCTAAATCACATAGATGTCCCTGGTATACCTCATCTTCTGCAGGCTTCAGCATGACCGGTCTCCCATTGACGGTTCTAACATCTACAGGACAGGTAAGTCCACATCTTAAACAATAAGTTTCACCGACTGATCCGGTTTCATGAGGTCCCGGTTTGACATCGTTCATAACTTCTTCGAAGGCACCTGTTGGACATGCATCAGCGATATCACCGATCAAAAGACTATCGACTTCACCTAAGGGGTCACCGAAAGCCGGTTCAACGATAGTTTTGAATCCTCTATATGCGAACTGTACAACACCTTCACCGTGTACCTCTTCAGTGGTCCTAACACATGATCCGCATTGAACACATTTATTGGGCTCCCTTACTACATTCTCATGTGAATCGTCCTTCTCGTATTCGAACTTGATACCTTCATATATATGCTGTTCGGCAGAGTATAAATCAGCGTATTCTCGAAGGAGGCATTCGAACCTGTCCAGACATCCACATTCGAGGCATCTTTCGCCTTCTGATCCTGCAGCTTCTTCTGAAAATCCAAGTTCTATCTCATCAAAATCTTTGATCCTAACATCGGGTTCTCTCTTTGGCATCACAGTTCTAGTTTCTTTGTTCCAATCTGCGAGGTCTTCTTCTATCACCTCGTCTTTATGAACGTATCCAAAGGGTATCTTGTAATCTTCAGGTATGCTGTAATCTTCTAACCCCCCTTTAAGATAAGAGTCAACTGCAAATGCAGCCTCTCTACCCTGACCTGTACACTCGACTATCGATGAAGCACCGATGACTGCATCACCTGCTGCGAACACATCTTCAAGATTGGTCTGGAATTTCTCGTTCGTACCCAATGTGTATCTGTCCTTCTCAAGCCCTTCTTTTTCTAGTAGTTCGAGATCCGGCTGCTGGCCGATAGCTAGAATTACACAATCCGTTTCGATATCGATCTCTTCGTCTGGTATTTCGATGGGTTTAGGTCTACCTGATTCATCTGGTTCACCCAATTCAACTGCAGAACAGGTAACCTTCTCGATACCGCTTTCGTCACATCCACAGACCTTTTTTGGACTGGCTAAGAACTTGAATTCGATCCCTTCTTCTTTGGCTTCTTCGATCTCCTCCTGATTAGCAGGAGCCTGTTCTTCACTCCTTCTGTAAGCTATCACAACTTCCTTCCCGATCCGTTTAAGTGTTCTAGCAACGTCCATGGCCGTGTTACCACAGCCGATGACTACTACTTTATCACCGAGTGGGATGTCCTTACCTAAGGTGTGATCTATCAAGAATTCGATACCACCCATCACACCTGGTAGTTCCACACCTTCTATAGGAACCATCCAGCTTTCCCATGCACCGGTGGAAACGAATACGGCATCATAGTTTTCACGTAATTCATCTAAGTTTATGTCCTCTCCCATCTTGACCTCGGTTTCAAAATCGATACCCAGATCGAGGATCCACTGGATCTCTTTGTCCAATTTATCCTTAGGGAGCCTGTAATTCGGTATGCCATAGCGCATCATACCACCGAGCTCCGGCATCATATCGTAGATCTTAACATCATGGCCTTTCAATCGAAGGAAATAGGCGGCAGTTAAACCCGCAGGCCCGCCTCCTACAACAGCAACGCTCTTACCACTACTTTCTGGGTTCTCAGGTGTCCACGGGTCTTGGATGTCGACTTCAGCAGCGTACATCTTTTCCTGTCGTATGGCTATGGGGTCTTCTACCATCTCCCTTCTGCACTCTTCCTCACATGGAGCAAAGCAAGCTCTACCTAGAGATAAAGCAAGCGGACTTTTTTCCTTGATCAGTTTGACAGCTTCCTGTGGTCTCCCATTAGCTATATGGGCTAGATAGCCCTGGACGTCCAGGCTGGCAGGACATTCGATAGAACAGGGAGCTATACAGTCTCCGGTATGCTCCGATAAGAGCAGTTCTAGGGCCATCTTTCTGCCCTTTTGAACCTGTTCAGTATCCGTAGTTATCTCCATACCCTCCGATACCGGCGTATCACAAGTCGTCGTCACTAGAGTTCCTCTGTCTGTCTTTACTTCGGCTAAGCAAACCCGACATCCGCCGAATGGTTCTTCGATGAACTCTATCTCGCAGAGTGTAGGGACGAATATACCGTTCTCTCTGCATGCATCTAGTACTTTGTTTGAAGCGTGGGTTTCGTATTCTTTACCGTTTATTTTTAGAGTTACTTTATCAGACATCTATTCCACCTCCACTGCGTTCACAGGACAAACTTCTTCACATGCTCCGCATTTTATACATACATCTTGATCGATAACGTGTTTCTCTTTTGGTTTTCCAGAGATAGCATCTACAGGACATTCGTGAGAACACTTAGTACACCCGATACACTCCTCAGTGATTGTGAATGTGATCAGCTCCCTACATACACGGGCTGGACATGTTCCTTCTTCAAGATGTGCAGTGTATTCATCTTCAAAATATCTCAAAGTGGTGAGAACAGGATTCGGTGCCGTCTGTCCCAATCCACAGAGTGAATGGGCTTTGATCTGGTATGCTAGTTCTTTCAGCTTTTCGATATCTTCTGTTGTTCCCTTACCTTCACTGAATGAGATCAACATCTCTAACATGCGTTTTGTTCCGATCCTACAGAAGGTACATTTCCCACACGATTCCTCCTGTGTGAAGTCTAAAAAGTAATTGGCTACGTTTACCATACATGTATCTTCATCCATGACGATCATCCCACCGGAACCCATGATAGCTCCGGCCTTAGTCAGTGTTTCATAATCTACAGGTGTATCGAGGTACTTTTTGGGTAAACATCCGCCGGAGGGACCACCTAATTGTACAGCCTTGAACTCCTTATCGTTCTCGATCCCTCCCCCTATGTCGAATATAACTTCTTTAAGTGTTGTTCCGATCGGGACCTCAACTAATCCCCCTCTCTTCACCTTACCAGCTAAAGCAAAAACCTTGGTTCCTCCACTTTTATCTGTTCCTACATCTTTGAATTTATCAGCACCGTTCCTCATTATCCAAGGTATATTGGCCCAAGTCTCGACATTATTGATATTAGTTGGATGGCCGAACAAACCCTGCTGTGCCGGGAAAGGAGGTCTAGGTCTAGGCATACCTCTTTCCCCTTCGATGGAGTGCATCAGTGCTGTCTCTTCCCCACATACGAATGCACCTGCTCCCTCTTTAACATGTATGTCGAAGGAGAAATCAGTGCCTAATATTTTATCGCCTAGGAACCCTTTCTTTTTAGCCTCCTTGATACCCAATTCCAATCTTTTTATAGCTAATGGATATTCCGCTCTACAGTATATGTAGCCTTCATCTGCACCTATTGCATATGCTCCGATGGTCATACCTTCCAAGACTGCATGTGGATCGCCTTCAAGGACTGACCTATCCATGAAGGCCCCTGGATCGCCCTCATCGGCATTACATATCACATACTTCTTGTCGGCTTTAGCGTCTTTAGCGAACTGCCATTTCAATCCAGTGGGAAAACCAGCCCCACCTCTACCTCTCAGATTACTATCTTTGACCTCATCGATGATCTCATCAGGTTCCATATCTAGAGCTTTTTTCAGAGCTTCGTAGCCGTCTCTTTCTATGTATTCCTCGATATCTTCAGGATCGATGACACCGCTATTTCGAAGGACGATCTTGTGCTGTTTAGAGAAATAATCATATTCTTTATCAGTAGTCTGGATAAGTTTATCTTCCAACGGGACCCCATGGATAATATGGTCTTCTACAATACTTTCAATGTCGCTTTTTTCTAGGTTTCCATAGGTATATTTATTTTCGTCGTCTTCGATCTCGATTATCGGTTCATTGTGACACATCCCAACGCATCCTACTTTATCGACTTTTATACCTATGTCTCTTTCTTCTAAAATCCTGATCAGTTCTTCATATACATCTCTAGCTCCGGCTGCGATACCGCAAGATGCGTATCCTACTAAGACCCTTCTGTTCATTCTCCCCCCTCCCTATATTGTTCAACTACCTTTTTGGCCTTCTCTCTAGTAAGGTTACCATGGACTTCGCCATCAACCATTATTACTGGGGCTAAACTGCAGCATCCAAGGCATGCTACTCTCTCGATGGTAAACATACCATCTTCGGTTGTTTCTCCAGTTTTAATACCCAATTCATTTTCGATGGTTTCTGTTATTGCCTCCGCCGCCTTCACGTGACAGGCAGTACCATGACAAAATTTTATCATGTGTTTCCCCAGAGGTTCGAACCTGAATTGGGCATAGAAAGTCGCAACACCGTATATCTTACTAACCGGTAGTTCGAGATAGTCGCTTATCTTTTCCATAACCTGTCTAGGCAGGTATCCAAACTCCTCTTGAGATTCTTGGAGTAATGGTATAAGATTACTTGGCTGAGCTTCGTACTTATCGAAGACCTTTTCGATGCTTTCTTTCGGTATCTGGGGTTCTTCCATGATAGAATTCCTCCATAGGATATGACGAGATCGGCGAACCGATGATCTCGGTTAACTCGTTTCGTTTTCTAAATGAAGTGAATATCTAGTGTATTAAAAAATTTGCTAAAGATATCTAATACAACACTCCGTCTTTGTACAATTTACATAGGTTTTGCGAGATATTTAAAGATTTGAGGATATCCAATATCTTAAATTGATGTCTTTTGAGTGTACAATTTGGCATACAAACTTTTAATAATACCCCATGTTTGATAATCGAAATACTTAAATTTAGATAGTTTAATGTACATCCAAAGTTAGAATAACCGTATGAAAGGAGAATATAACATGTCTTTAGATAAAATTTACGAAAAGGTAGTAGATAGGAATCCTGGGGAAAAGGAATTTCACCAAGCAGTAGAAGAGGTTTTAGATACTATAAGACCCGTGATGGAAAAGCATCCTGAGTTCGTAGAAGCAGGCGTCGTTGAAAGATTGGTCGAACCCGAAAGACAGATAATCTTTAGGGTTCCTTGGGTGGATGATCAAGGAGTTGTCCACGTTAATCGGGGATTTAGAGTTCAATTCAATAGCGCCATAGGCCCCTATAAAGGTGGTATCCGTTTTCATCCCTCAGTCTATATCGGTATAATCAAATTTCTAGGGTTCGAACAGATATTTAAGAACGCATTAACAGGTCTAGCTATGGGCGGAGGTAAAGGTGGTTCCGACTTCGATCCAAAAGGAAAATCCGACGATGAAGTCATGAGGTTCTGCCAAAGTTTCATGAACGAACTTTTTAGACACATCCACCCAGATACAGATGTCCCTGCTGGAGATATCGGAGTAGGCGGTAGAGAGATCGGATATATGTATGGCCAATACAGAAAACTCAAGAACCGATTCGAAGGAGTTTTTACCGGCAAATCACCTGAATGGGGCGGTTCTCTCGTCCGCCCAGAAGCTACTGGATTCGGTCTTGTTTATTTCACACATGAGATGCTCAAGAAAGAGAACATGGATCTCAATGGAAAAGAGGTACTGGTTTCTGGATCTGGTAATGTTGCACAGAACGCTCTCAAGAAATGTAATGAATTAGGGGCTAAGGTCGTAACCCTATCCGATTCTACGGGAGTGATCTACGATCCAGATGGTATATCCGGAAACAAAGTCGATTACATAGAGGAACTGAAGAACATAAGAAGGGGAAGGATAAAAGAGTATGCAGAAGAGTATGATGTCGAATATGTCGATGGAGGTAATCCTTGGGCATTCGATGGAGATATTGCCCTACCCTCTGCAACCCAGAACGAGATCCTCGAAGATGATGCACATAAACTCGTAGATAATGGTGTATTTGCAGTAGGTGAAGGGGCTAACATGCCATCGACACCTGAAGCTATCAAGATATTCCAACAGAACGATATCTTGTTCGCCCCGGCTAAAGCAGCCAACGCCGGTGGAGTATCGGTGAGTGGTCTAGAGATGGCTCAGAATTCTCAAAGGATGAGCTGGTCTTTCGAAGAAGTTGATGAAAAACTCAAGAGGATAATGAAGAACATATACCGTACATCCTATGAGACTTCAAAGAAATACGGCGATGAGGGAAATCTTGTACTCGGCGCTAATGTAGCCGGCTTCATGAAGGTAGCCAAGGCCATGCTGGATCAAGGAGTCATCTAGATAATCCACAAACTCTTTTCTTTCTATTTTTAAACGGGCTTTTACCGATAATTTTTAATCCCTCTTTTCGATACATAAGTATGCCCAGTATCGAGGATCTACATAAGATGGCCGAAGATATTTATTCTATGGAAGAATTCAAAGAAAGGATATTCAAGATGCAGAAAGTATATGATGACCTACTGGACATGGAAACCGTCGGGATGATGCTGGTCTCGAAAGAGGGACGATACGACACCATGATCAAAGATATAGCTGAATTGCAGGAAGGAGATGAAGCGACCATAAGAGCTAAAGTAGTCGATCTTGGTAAACTCAGGACATTCAGTAATAAGGGGAATTCTGGGAAAGTGAGGAACCTAAGATTAGATGATGGTACCGCAACGGTCAAATTAGTTTTATGGAACGAAAAAACGGAGATGGTGGGGGAAGAGATATGTCATGGTTCCGAAGTTAAGGTCATAAATGGATACGTCCAGGATAAAGGATACGGCCTCCAGATACAACCAGGTAAGTGGGGCGAGATCAGGGTTGAAGATTGAAAACAAAGGAAAAATGTTAATACAATTATCTAAATTAAGATAGATGATGACCGAGGAAGAAGGTACGGGCTACATAGAAATTTTAGTCGAATGTCCCTTCTGCGCAGCCTATGTTCCAGACGATTTTGAATGTCTTAAATGTGGTCATGAGATCTTCGAATCAGTCGGGGATGATTCCGTAAAGTATGTTTGTTCATCCTGTGGTATGGAAGTGGAATTCGACCAGTTAGAGTGCCCCAACTGTGGAAGTTCATTCGAATAAAAATGAATTAGACTATTGCTCAAAATGAATTTATAATGAGCAATTTCTACGTGATAATACAGTTTCCTCAATGTTCTCCTCTTCTTTTTTCCGAAAACAATATTACCCTTAACACGTGTACCGATACGATGCCAGAAGACGAGTTCAAGTTATCCGATCTCAGAGAAGCGTTGTTGAATGAGAGAGATTCTAAACAGTTGATGGACATAAAAGGAGTTTTTTATAAAAAGTTGAGGAAATACTTGAATGAACTAGAAGATGAGATAGACGAGATAGGATTACCATCAGATTCTAGAAGTAAAGCACTTCATCGAGAATACAATAGAGCCAAAAATTATGCAGATGACCTGTTCTCTAGAAGGGCACAAAAGATCAGTCTTGCTGCTGTACACTACGTGGCTGGGTCCAAAAAAGTAGAGATAGAAAGTATGACCAAGAGGGAAGTAAAATTATTCAATGATATGGTCGATCTTCTGGAGGAGATGGAAGAGGAAATATTTTTTGGTGGTTACAAAAGGGGTGTAGAAAAGGAAGAAAAAGATGTTGCCGACAAAAAGGTCCCTAAAACAGAGAATAATGATGAAGTCAAGGAAAAGGGTTCCCCAAAGGATATAAAAATTGAAGAAAAAAAGATAAAAGATAAAGAGCGAATCGTTACTGATAAAGTATCCTCAACTGAAGAAGATAAGATCCCCTCGAAAGATCCAGAAAAAGATTTCTCAGAGATCCTTATACACGTTATGGAGAATGTACCCCCATTTGTAGATATGGATGCAACATATGACCTAAAAAAAGAGGATGTCGTGACCCTCCGAGAAGATATCGCAAAAGTATTGATAAAAAGAGGAAAGGCTAGGAAAGTTGAAATAGACTAATCAAAATAGCTCTCGTATTCTCCTTTATCCATATCCTTTTGGAATTTTCTAGGATCTTTACCATCGACGGTAATACCCATAGAGACACATGTTCCAGCGATCTCTTTAACCTTTTCTTTTAATGTTTTTCCCAATAGATCATCTTCTTTCATACCCGCCACTTCTATAGCTTCTTCGACTGATAAATCGGCTACTATATTTGAATGGGGCATACCGCTTCCTTTTTCAACTCCAACTTTTTCTTTGATCAAAGCAGAAGTAGGAGGCGTGCCTACTGAGATATCGTATTCACCAGACTCCGTATCAACCTCTAATTTGATAGGTACTTTCATTCCCTTAAATTTCTCGGTTTTTTCATTAACCGCCTCGATAATCTCCATTATATTCACTCCTAGAGGACCCAATTCGGGACCTAGGGGTGGTCCTGCGGATACTTCTCCTGCGTCTACAAGTGCTTCTATCGTTTCTGTTGCCATATCATGTCACTCCTATAATCTTGATTATTTATCTTTTTCTAATACTCTAACGTGATCTCCACGGACTGTAACCGGTATCGGTACAGTTGCTTCGAACAATTCTACAGTTATCTCGTCACTATCCTCATCTATCTGTGTGACCCTTGCTTTCTCTCCCTTGAAAGGCCCTGCAGATAGTTCAACGATGTCCCCTTCTGCGATACCTTCAACTGCAAGTTTGGGTGTCAAAAAGTGCTCGATCTCTTCGAGGCTAGTTTCTCCCTGTACAACGTTTTTTGCTTTTCTCATAGAACTGATAGCCTCTTCTATCCTATGAGGATTCATTACTTCCATGAAGATATATCCTCTCACTGGTTTTGGCGATAATATTGAAAAGATACCCAGCTTGTTACCCTCGCCATCTTTGGAAAGGGCTGAAAGGTAATCGGCCACATTTTTTTCTTGCCCGATCTGTGTTTTCACAGCAACAACTGTAGGCCTTGCCGTAGTTATCAGTGTGATAGAATCTGAAATAAGTGTATCTCTCTTCGAAGTAGCATCTATGACCACTTCCAATTTTTCACCATATCTCGCACCTTCCGGTGCTTGCACCTTTACAGGTATTCTTTCCTCTTCACCATGATCTAACTGGATCTCTTCTTTCAATGCCTCCTCATCGGATGAGAAGTTGACCTTACCGAATATGTTCACGTTCCAAGGTATACGCTTTTCTTTATCTCTGCTGTAGATCAAATTTGTAGTCAATTCTACATTGTGATCGTGACCTGTATCGTTGATAAGCATAACAACAAAATCCGTTTCATGTCCCGTGGTTATAGATTTAGAATTCTCATCACATACCAACTGTAACCCAAGGCGTTCTTCTTTCTCTTCAACCTCTTCTTCCTCGGGAATCTCCTCTATTTCCTCCTCTTCAAAATCTTCTAAAAGTCCCATAAAAAAACCTCACATAAATAATGAAAGATAATCTGGAACATGCTGGAATAATAAATATATCAAGAAACCTAACCCTCCGAGTAAAAGGATACCGCCTGCGCATATGAGTAACGTCTTTTTATACTCGTCAGGGGTCGGTTTCCTAGCCATCTTTAATAGACGACCATACTTACCTTTACCTATTTTGTTGGCTTTGTCTTCGATCTTTTTCTGTAGTTTCCAAGATTCTTCCAATATGTCCATCTGTTATTACCTCATGCAACACTTTGTATCTCTTCTGCGGTATCTAACTCTTTCCCAAATATCTGTTTTGATTTCACACCCGTGATAACAACCATCACCCGCAGAGACTTCTCTAAGGTTGGTTCTACAGATGCGCCCCAGATTATTCTAGCACCAGCACCTATCTTGCTCTCCACCATCTCTGCGACCCTTTCAGCTTCAGAAACTGTCATGTCGTTACCACCGATTACGTTCACCAATGCTGCATTAGCATCGCTTATATCGACTTCTAACAGTGGAGAATTGATGGCTTCTTCTATAGCTTTTTCAGCCCTGTTCTCTGAGTCATCTTCACCCATACCTATCATCGCAACTCCAGCACCCTCCATGATGGTTTTAAGGTCGTTGAAATCCAGGTTCACAAGTCCAGGTTTAGTAACTATCTCAGTTATACCTTTAATAGATCGTGTCAGGACTTCATCAGCAACTTTGAAAGCTTTATTTAGTGATAATCTAGGGACTAACTCTAAAAGTTTATCATTGGGAACCGTTATGACGGTGTCTGCAATACTTTTCAATCTTCCCAAACCCCACTCTGCGTTCTCCATCCTTGACGCACCTTCTGCCTTGAAAGGTGTGGTGCATACCGCAACGGTAAGAGCACCATTCTCTTTAGCTGTCTTGGCTATCACCGGTGCTGCCCCTGTTCCTGTTCCGCCTCCGAGACCACAAGTCACGAATACTAGATCTGTACCCTCTATCAACTCGTTCAATTCTTCTTGGGCCTCTTCTGTTGCTTCTCTACCTACTTGAGGTAGAGCTCCTGCACCCAAACCCCTTGTTTTCCTTCTACCTAAAAGGATTTTTCTCTGGGCGTGAACTGTCAATAAGTGTTGTGCATCCGTATTACAGGCGATTAATTTGGCCCCCTGAATACCTTCTTCAGCCATCCTATCTATGGTATTACAACCTGCACCACCTGCACCTATTATCTTGATCTCGGTCTTTAGACCTGAAAGTACTTCTTTAAGTTCTTCATCGTCTGCAGTCATGTTGCGCGGATCACGATCGTCATTTGCCCTTTTCTTCTTTGGACTTTCACGGGAAAGTGCTTCTTCCACAATTGATTCCATCAATATACTCTCCATTAAAGGCTATTTATACAATTATGTAAACTATTCATCTTATATAAAATATTTTGCACGAAACAAGTTGCAGATACGGTGATCGAGATCGTACTCTTATAAATTTTAGATCGGTACGATGCATGACGTTTTACTAGATTTGATATAAAATTCCAGTACTTACTTTATTTTGTACTGGTTACCTCAGCATACTAACGTCAGACATTAATCTCGTTATTTCGTATTTATGAAGATATCAAATATTTTTCAGGATTCCCTATTTTTCTTTAATACGTTTTCCATCATTATTCGTCGGACAAAATGGTAGTTTTTAGTAAAAAAGACGTTTTTAGTAGAAAAAATCATACAAAAAGGCTGGATATTAGCGAAACTTATTTATATTAATATTCAATTAAGGTACTGGGGTCGGGTCAAAACGACCTTATGTAAAAGGACGAAGATCGGAGGCATAAATTATGAGCATGGAAAAAATAAGCGTATCCAAGGCTAGAGAAATAGCCGAGAAAAAAGGGTTGAAACCAGGTTTGGTAAAGGGTACTGATGGTATCCAGTTCACAAAGGGTGACAATCCACGATTGGATGTTATCGATTGGGACGAGTTCGAAGACAAACTCGACGAAAGAGATCTAGCGGTCTACGAATCCGGCGGCTGGATGAAGATAATGAAAGAGTAAAACCAATCTAAACCCCCTTTTCTTTTTATTTTCTGTTTCATGAAGAAATACTTTTTTATCTAGAGTGTATAGTCCTATTACATGATAGAGATAACCCACAGATGGGGACTTGCAAAAAAAGGTAAATTTAGTTTGGGCGATAGGATATTTCTTTGCCCGAACGTACTGTTTTTAGAGGGAGGATCTTTCTCATGTCCAGGATATGCGGAGATCACCATATCGACAGATGGTAAGGGAGATATCAAGGTACCTGAAACCTTATTTGAAGTTCTCAGTGGTGAGGGAACATTACCTACAAGTTTCGGTTATCCTGAAAATATCGGTGGTGGATCGGTCAGCGAAGAAGGTGGAAATAAGCGAATACAGATCGTCTATGACCAGGAACCTAGGGATGATGCAGATATTTATGTCATAGGGAATTCGCCACAGTTACTCTTCCGCAGTAGAGATCTGTTTGAAAGGATCGTCTCTTTACGAGAAAAGATACCATACCATAAGCTGATATACACTCCAGGTATAGTCCAACCCCAGAACATGGCACTTCTTGCTTATTTAGGTGTAGATCTTTTCGATTCTGTGAGTGCCGAATATTTTGATATGAAAGGAGTGCAGCTATCCGATTGGATGGGATTCTACAGTGATGGACCAGATAACAAGCGAAAGATGATGGATGAACTGAAACTCATAAGGAATGCAATTAGCAAAGGGAGGATCCGAGAACTCGTTGAAACACGTGTTCGAAGTGAGCCCTGGCAGGTCGAGGTTTTACGGATGTTAGATGATACCTATCCAAAATTCTCCAAGGAAGTACCTGTTACAGACGATAAAGTTAACGTCACCACCCGTGAGGCTTTGAATAGACCTGATATAAAGAGATTTATCACTAGGATCCAAAACCGTTATTCACCTCCTTCTCGACCGATACTGCTACTTCTTCCCTGTTCAGCATCTAAACCGTATTTTCTATCTAGAACACACTCCCGCATCCGGCAAGCTTTAAAGGACACACCTTGGACATCGATCCATGAGGTGATACTGACATCACCGCTGGGTGCCGTACCGCGAGATATCGAGATGTTCTATCCGGCAAAACAGTATGATATACCGGTATCTAGGACTTGGTTTGAAGAAGAAAAAGAGTTGATTTTGGAACAGTTGAATCATATCATCGATAAAGGAAGTTACGAACACGTGATCTCACACCTACCTCCTGACATGGATTTTGTCAAACAAAATGTGGATTGTATCGATACCGTTTCTCAAGGTTATCACTTAGATAAATATGCATTGGACCGGTTGAGGGATGAAATAAATTCTTTGAATGAAGGGAACGATCTGAGTGTAAAACGGTTCTTATGGCAAAATATCCGCTCTTTAGCGATATTCCAGTTCGGTGTTAAGGCCGAAAAAGAACTACTTAAAGATTCCTATATAAAAGGTAGATACCCAGAGTATCGTATAATGGAAGATGAGACTCAATTAGGTATGTTGGTCAGTGAAAGAGGGTTGATCTCTTTGACCATAGAGGGTGCCGAGAAGATACTTGATACGGGAGAATACCAGGCAGAAATCGATGATTTCAGACCTAAAGGTAGTGTCTTTGCAGTAGGTGTAAAGGATGCCGATGAAAAAATTCATCCAGAGGACGAAGTGATACTCGTTCACGAGGGCGAGTTGAGAGGAGTCGGTCCAGCATCCATGTCCGGTGTTGAAATGATAGATGCTGAAAGGGGAGAAGCTGTCCGAGTAAGGCACTACGTTTGATCACAATCAAACCGTTTTGAACTCAGGATGAGATTCGAGTATCATACCCTCTATATCGAAGGGATCAAGGTGTTTGGCGAGTTTATAGGCTTCATCTAATTTCTTTTCATGTTCGGAAAAAATTGTGAAGAGAACCTCATCGACTTCTACTTTATCTCCTTTCTTTTTGTTGAGAATCAATCCCGCCCCGTTATCGTGTGGTGCACCTGCACTGCGGACAATCTTGATAATATCGCTATTATGTATAGAACCAACATATCCTTCATCGCAAGCTAAAACATCCTTTGTAAATTCACCTAATCTGATGTCTTCTGAAGTCACCTCAAGATCTCCCCTTTGTGCCTCGATGATCTCTTTCATCTTAGCCAAGGCTTCTCCACTTTCTAGTATCCGTTTAGCCTCTTCTTTACCTTTACCTTCTCTTACTCCGCCCTGCTCTAAAACCATACCGGCTAGAGCTGTAGATTTTTCGATGAGGCTCGTTGGGACTTCCTTGCCTTCTAAAGCCATGAGTGCCTCTCTAGCTTCTGCCGCAGGACCTACCGCCACACCAACAGGTTGACCACCATAACTCAAGGCACATCGGACTTCTATCCCTATCTCTTCACCCAATGAAACAAAATCTCTAGCATATCTTCTACCAGCTTCCATGTTGTCCACTTTAGTGTTAGGTCCAACTGGGATGTCCATGACAAGGTAATCAGCACCTGTAGCTTTCTTTTTTGACAGTACAGATGCTAAAACTTGTGGGTATGGATCGATCATCAGCGGATACTCTGCCCTTATGATGATATCGTCACTGGGGGCCAAATTCACACCACCACCCCATGCTATGGTTCCACCGACCTCCTCGGCTATCCTCTTTATTTCATCAGTGTTTAAAGTAACATCAGCTAGAACTTCGAATATATCCGCAGTCCCTCCTGCACTGGATATAGCTCTTGAACTGGTTTTAGGTATCATCATACCTGCAGCTGCGACGATGGGGACTATAAGTAAGGTGATCTTATTACCTGGCACGCCCCCGATACTGTGGTGGTCGAAAACAGGGTTTTTATCGAACTCTATACTATCACCCGTTTTGATCATGGCCCAGATGAGATCTTTTATCTCTCTATTGGTCATACCTTTTGAGTAAACACCACAAACATAGGCAGAAAGTTCTATATCTGATAATTTGTAATCTGTGATATCCTGGATTATTTCATTGATAGCATGCTCAGACAGTTCCTTACCCTCTAATTTTTCTTTTATATGCTCTATAGATTCCGGCCTGCCTGCAGTGACTATCTTTAACACGTCTCCTTCTTTTGCCTTCACTTCTTCGAAGACCTTTTCCAAGAGACCGATCTCTCCTTCATCCACCAAGGTATTAGAGGTTTCAACGATAGCACTAGCTGTACTGCCCTTATTATCGATCCGGACCCTACTTTGACTTCTAACACCTAATCTTTCTGCATCTATGTTATTCAAAAGGACTGTATGTTCACCGGCCTCGATGTCTATTTTTTTACCTTTTAATCGCAACATCCTCTCACATCCATTTCTCCAATGCCTTTCTAAGCTCTTGATGATCTTTTGCATACTCTCTTAGGTCTATACCTTTGTAGGCTGCATCTACAGCCTGTCTGAGTGCCGCGGCACCACTACTGACTCCTTCAGGATGTCCTGAAACCCCACCACCTGCTTGGATCTGAACATCCGGTCCACTTTTCTCCATGAGTTTATCGATCATGCCGGGATGCAGTCCTCCGCTTGCAACTGGCATCATGGGATCTAACCCTTTCATATCTTCCGTGATGACTTCTCTACTGTATATCTCTTCACTGACCTCCGCATGCATCTTACCGATACCGTATGTCCCAATATGAAGAGCGTCTCCCCCTGCTAATCGTACCAATTTACCGATCACCGGCATGGAGATTCCATGTTCTGGATTTTTTGTTATAGCCGCGTGCATAGCTCGATGAACATGTATGGGAACTTTAATGGAAGGGTCTTCAGCTAACGCCTGAACACCGGCGAAACCCACCGTCAAAACGTCCACCATGAGCTGTCTGGCACCATTTTCAAGAGCTAAGTCAGCAGCTTCTAGCATACGATGACCACTGGTGCTGATATTATGAGCGTGTATCATCTTGTGCCCTTCCTCTTCTAACCTATCTAGGGATTCGCTGACATGACTAACTCTATCTTGTAAAGGACAGAAATCTTGATCGACCAGAGTTTCGTCATCCTTCGAATTCGTTAGACCGCCTCTACCTGCTTGGTAAACATAATCCGCGAATTCCTTCGGTGGAAGTCCGATCTTCGGTTTGACGATAGTTCCTATAAGTGGTTTATCTGGTCGGTCTAGTATATCTCTTAGACCTTCGATCCCGAACTGCGGCCCTGGATACCTATCTATTATATCCTGTGGAAAATGTATATCGACTAATCTAACTCCCTCTAATGAATCCAAACCGAAGAGATTTCCTGCAACTATGCTCAATATCTGTGGTATCTCACCGATCTCACCTGAGAAATCTATGACCGGATACCCGATTTCGACTCTATTCCCTTCAGCCTTGGTCACTTTGGCCCCGTATTTTTTGAAGATATCTTCCGATAAAGTGGTCGGTCTAGTCCAAGTACCGGTGGATTCCTCTTCGGCTATACGTTTTCCGGCTGTTACGATATCCAGGTCACTTTTGACCGTATATTCACAGATAAGGTACTCATCTCCATCTAACTCTTCACCCAACGCCAAATAATCTATGGTCATCCTTCAATCATCTCCTTTATGACTCTATATGATTCCGAGGGTGATATAACACCTTCCTCAGTTATTATGGAATCTACATAATCTCCGGGGGTTGCGTCGAAAACTGGATTACTGATGTTCACCCCAGGAAATTCTTCTGGATCGACGACCTCAGTGGGGCTTCTTTCCTCGATCTCCACCATGTGGCCGAAAGCGGTTTCTCTAGAGAATTTGTAGGTTTCAGCACACACTGTAAAAGGTACACGTGACTCATGAGCACATAATGCGACCTGGGATGTACCTATCTTATTGATGACTGCACCATTGGATGCGATCGTGTCCGCTCCTACGTACACTTTGTCAACATCCTTCATCTTGTATCTGACAGCGGAATCTACAATGAGTGTGACAGGCATCCCGTATCCTGCTAATTCACGGACCGTGATATAACCCTGTTTTTTAGGACGTGATTCAGTGGCTATGACCTCGATTTCCTTCCCAGCTTCCCATGCATATCTTATACATCCTAGGGCCATCGAACTGTTACAGTGGGTTAAAACAGTGTCCCCGCTTCTGATCCTTTTTCCACCATATTCGGATATCTTATGGTATGCCTCGTGTGATCTCTCGATAAAATCTTCTGCTCTTTTCCGAATCTCATCCGCATTAAAACCTAAACTTTTATTTTTAGTTACGAAACGGAGTGCGTTCTTTAGCGACACTGCAGTGGGTCTTGTTTTTTTCAACCTTTCTACCGCTTTGTTGATCTCGATGTCCAGATTTTGTTTTTCCGATTCAACGGCTGTCTGCTTCAATGCCGCAGCTGCTGCTCGCGCGATCTTCGCAGCACCCCTGATCTCCATGGACTCTATCTTACTGGCTATATCGTTATAACCCATACCCTCGAAACCATCATCTTTCATAGACTATACATGTATAACAGAGTTGATAAAATCTTCGACCTGTAGATCTCTCATTCCTAAAGTGATGAAACGGTCTTCCAGACCTTAGTAAGGTCTTTTTCAGTGATCACCATATCGGCGGCATAACGGACTTTTTCATCGGCAGGATCGAAAGAGATACCAAGTCCAGAACGCTCAAGCATCGGTGCATCTATGAAACTATTTCCAACAGATACGGTCTTCTCCGGTGAGATGTCTAACTGGCTGATCAATTCATCAAAGACCTTCCCTTTATCGTTCAACGGAACCTCGAGTATACCTTCGCCGTTGAGTTTTTTCCCATCAGTATCGACATCGTTAGCCTTGATATGATCAAAATAATCTTTACCGATCATTAGTGCTAGAGGTTTTAGACCTCCGCTGATTATGGCTGTTTTGAAACCGTCTTCTTTAAAACATTCCAGACAATCTTCGTATCCGGGCATAATGGGTACGTTTTTTAGGATCTTTTTAAGATCGTTTTTCGAGATCCCCTCTTTCTTTTGCTTCCATAATGCGATATCCCTGCGTATGAACTCAAGATCGTCAATTTCTCCTTTTAGATATGCTTCTAGGGAATGATCGTTAGTGACATCGAAATGATCATGAACGAAAGCCCAAGAGCTGTGAACGTCAACAAGAACACCGTCCATATCGAAGACCACGAGTTCATAACCGTTTTTTGCCATATACTCTAATGGGATACAAGTATTATAAGAATTTTTTTAATTCGATTTGTTGTTAAATTTTCAGGTAAATTATTATACTACGTTCAATTATGTTGATTTGTTATGAGATGCGAGGATTTCGTTGTAGAATTTCTACCAGCAGTGAAGGCAACCATAGTAAGAAAGTTATATAATGAATACGATCTTAGCCAGGTCAACATCTCGGAGATCCTAGGTATTACCCAACCAGCAGTTTCTCAATATCTATCTGGTGCAAGAGGAGAATATCCTCTCGATGAAAAAGTAGAGAAGACTGCAAAAGATGTTGCAGACGAGATCTATGAACTCTATTCCAATGAAGAATTGACTCTTAGAGACATAGACGAATTACTCTGCAAGGTATGTAGAAAGATATGATTCTCTAGATCTTATCAAATGGTACACATTCAAAAACACTATATAACAGTGTGAATTATGGGTATCCATGTTCCAAAAATCATCCGAAAAAGACGTGACTAGAACGATAGTTAAAGAGTTTGGAAGAGTGATAGACGAGTACGCCGAATCTGATGTTATAGTCATAGGTGGTGGGCCTAGTGGTCTCATGGCAGCTAGAGATCTTGCCAAGAGAGATAGAAAAATACTTGTGATCGAGCGGAACAACTATCTCGGAGGTGGATTCTGGTTGGGAGGTTATCTTATGAACACAATCACTGTCAGGAGTCCTGCGGAGGATATCTTGGATGAGCTGGGTATCCCTTATAAAAAAGAAGGGAACCTATCTCGAGCGTTGGGGCCACATGCATGCTCAAAACTGATCTCTGAGGCCTGTGACGAAGGGATCCAGATATTGAACATGACGGAATTCGATGACGTAGTGTTTAGAGAAGATGACAGGATAGGAGGTGTTGTAGTCAATTGGACACCTGTATCCTCATTGCCCAGACAGTTAACCTGTGTCGATCCTATCGCTTTAGAAACAAAAATAGTCATCGATGCTACTGGTCATGATGCCTGTGTAGTAAAAAAGATGGAAGAAAGAGGTCTCATCGAAACCAGAGGTTTTGGTGGTATGTGGGTCGAAGAATCTGAAGATCTTGTAGTAGAACACACCGGTAAAGTACATGACGGTTTAGTTGTGACAGGTATGGCAGTATCTACAACATATGGTCTCCCACGTATGGGGCCGACTTTCGGTTCGATGCTGATGTCTGGTAGAAAAGGAGCGAAAGTGGTTGATGATCTACTCGGCTGAGTTTCCGTTCGAAAGGATAATTTTTTACGTCTCGGACAGGATCGACCGACTTGAAACTCAAGAGATCGCATCATATATACATAGTACAATAAAAAAACCAGTTGTAATGAAAGAGGATTTCTTTCATGAACATAGAAACGATAAAATATTTGAATCGATAGCTTCCACTAGAGTAGCCGACTTAAATTCCAGGAAGGATAAAGATCCATTACCTATGGAGATAGAGATAGAAAAAAAGATATTGAAAGGTAAAGGGATCTATGGCATCCTCTATGACGGGTGGAAATTATCAAAAAATATGTTCGAACTGCTTTCAGAGGAGGAACAAAAAGACCACATAATAGTCATCACCGACCGACTTATAGGGACATTGGAAAGGGGCGAATCTCGTTACCATGTCAGGACTGTCATCAATTCTCTACCCTCGATAATATCGATACCGGGGATAGTAGAAGGGCCTGCAAAGCCTAAAGAATTCTACCTTGAAACTGAGAAAAGATTTGATTTCAAACCTATGGAACATGAGGATATTAGGATGACTAAAGCAGTAAAGTCCTATGCACTTCAGACGATATTTTGGAGGTTGACGGGAGACCCTTTCTGTGATAAGATCGGATGCCCCCTTTTCAATTCACATTGGCAGGAAGAAGTCATCAAAAATCAGATTGAGGGGGAGTTGTGCGAAGAACACAAAGCTGAGCTAAAAAGATCTGTATGAATATATTATTAAGCGCTATCCAGCTCTTCTTGATACTCCTTCATGTGCTCTATAGCGCTCTCATAATCGCCCATCTTCTCAGCCTTTCTTGCCTTTTTGAGAAGATGGATACACCTTGAGACATCTATATTTGCGCCGGATAATTTTGCTTGTTTCAATTCATCTTTAGCACTCTTAACTTTATCTGACATATAATCTGAAAAGTCTTTAAAGATCTCCTCATGTGTTTCCGATAGTAACTCTTTTCCACCATCCCCTTCTTCGATCTTCTCCAAGTAGTCCGAAGCTGAACCCGTATCCATCCCCAAATACTCCGCAGTATCGATCAGGTACTTAATGGATTCTATCTTTTCCTCGGGAGAAGCTTCATCATCGATTATATCTAGTTCTCCTCCCTCTAGGACTGTATTTATGTCCCTGATGGTTACTTCGTAGATCTCCTTTGCTTCTTCGTATCTTCCTTTATCAGCTAGATCTTTACCTTCACGGAGCTTATTCAAAAAGGGCTTTATTTGACCTCCTATCTCTCTCAGCTCCTTGATACTTTCTCTTCCCTCATCTATAAGAGAATCTATCTCCTTCACCTTTTTAGAAAGGGACAAAGCTTCTCTTGCATGATCTATACCGGCTTCATAATCTTCTTCTTTTCGGCTTTCAACCGTTTTTTTGATCAATTCTTTTATATTATCTATCTTTACGTTGGTTTTACGTATATCATTTAAGGATTCTTTTGCTTCATCGATGACTAGCAAAAACTTCTCTTCAGTTACTAACTCCTTCTCCATATCCCCCATCTTTGAGGCTAGATCTTCCTCTACTTCCTTTTCTTCCTTAACCTTCTCTATATCCGATAGTAGTTCATGACAGGATTCTTCAGCCTTCTCATATTGACCTTCTTCGATCTCACTATCTATGATTTTCAATTTCTCAGATAAATATTCAGACTCGATGCCCTGTAACCCTTTCATGATATCATCATATATCGATGATAGCTCTTTCACTTGCCCTAGATTACTGAGGAGTTCGTCTGATTTCTCTATCGCTGTTTCCCTATCATCGTTATTTCTGGCATCGACTGCCTCTCTTAATTTAGACCCGAGATGGTCCGTGGGAATGTCCTCACGTTTTACGCTAAAATATGATCTCCTGGCCTCCCCAACTTTACTTTCCACTTCTTTGACACTTATAGCTTTTTCTTCTACTTCATCTTCCTCTTCTTCTAACTCTGGCATCTCTGGAAGATTTATTTGGTGTTTATTCACAGCCACTTTGTAAGCCTTGGTAGCCTCTTTTAGCTTCCCCAATCTTAATGACAGATTAGCCTTAGCAGTCCATATATGATCATAGAGGGGATCCAACTCGATTACCCTGTCATAGAGTTCAAGTGCTCTTCGAGGGATGCCCATCTTTTCGATGATAGCAGCCTTACAATAGTATAACTCTGGGTCTTCTTCTCCATCCATGATACGTTTTTCGTACTCGGCCAAGGCCTTTAAAGGATCTTCTATCTCACCTTCACTGTGGAAAACTTTACCTTCCACCAAAATGGATTGTCCACAATCTGAACAGTTATCCTCATCGATGGAAACAACAACACCACATTCTGGGCAAAATATCTCATCCTTGATACCCTCATCTGCAGAATCTTTCTTTTCCACGATATCCTTTGCATTTCTTTCCCTTATCTCTGAGATCTCTTTCAAATCTCCTATATCTGCATCTAGGATTTTCCCTTTATCCCTGTAACCTTCTCTCCATAATATCCTGGCTTTTAGATCTCCCACATAAGGGATATTTTTTAGCGCGTTTATCTCTTCTTTATTGCTATTCGATGACATTTGCCGTCCTCTATTACTTTGTTATATGTTTAGAATTGATACGGTGGTATCTTAACTTTTTGTATATATATCATTCGGTACAATAATCGAACAAACACTAATTCAGTCCCAAAATTGTTTCGTTCTAGCATACCTTATCTCCGCTTCGAGTATATCTCTCAAGAATTCATCTTCGTCCCTGTGGTTCCTTCTTAAGATCCTTCCAGCATTTTCATGTCCGA
>PULU01000136.1 GCA_003551065.1 Thermoplasmata archaeon
AGTGGGATCAGAGTTCATGTTTTAGGGAACGGAAGTAGATTCCAATATGAAGATTGTGAACTCTACCTTCCTGAAGATGAGGACTAGAAAAGATTAGTAGTGGGCCCAGAGAGATTTGAACTCTCGACCTCCCGGTTATCAGCCGGACGCTATGACCAATCTAAGCCATGGGCCCTAAATAGAGCTCTTGGATTTCAGCTTATGGTGAGGGGGTAAATAAAATTTACTTACAGCTAATTTCACATGTTAACTTATTGTGTACCTGTTTTTCATCTAGTTAATTTTTATCATTCCTTTTCCTTAAGAGAGTTTTCTTCGGTTCGAGTTTCCTTTAGATCTATTGATCTTAAAATAACATCTTTTTGTTTTTGATTATGAAAAAGACCAAGGCTATGATTGTTATCAAGAAAACATATATTGGGTCTATCCAAGAGAGGATAAGAGTCGGGATATCCCGCTCCTCATCCCTTTTGAACATGATCGTTATTTCCCTGTCCTTATCTATGTTTATTGTTATATCTTCATCTATAGAGCCAGTTCGAGTATTATCTAATGTAATAGCTTTTTGAGTATGAAAAATGTTTTACGTTTTTAACACATCTAGTTATTTAAGAGGTATCATGGCTAAGAAGTATCGAAAATACGATCCTGAACAGTCTCTTTTGTTGTCACCCGATCTCCGAGATTGGCTTCTAGATAATCATTTGGCAGTCTTCATCGAGTAAGTTGTCGATGAACTGGATTTATCGCCTATCTTTGAGTATTACGAAAAAGAAGAAAGTGGAAATCCACCAACTCATCTTGAGATGATGACGAAGGTTCTATTTTACGCCTACTGTATAGGTATGCCATCCTCCAGAGATATGCTGGAAAAACTGACAAGAGAGAAGACGAGATTTATAGTAAAGACAAACGTGATGACGAATTACCAGAAGGTTTCAGATCTAAAAAAGAAAGATTAGAACGGATAAGAGAAGCAAAACGACGTTTTCTTGAAAAAAGTTGGATTTGATAGATCTATATTTGACCACCTCTAGGGTTTCATCTGTAGAGCTAGATTTTAAATCCACTGTCCACTCTTGAAAAATCCATCCCTCATCTAAGGAGGCATAGAGGTCTGCTAAAGAATCAAACTTGAGCTCTTCGCTGCCCGATTCGGTGTACAATTTTTCATCTATCAAGATTTCTCCTTCACCGTCTATAGTCTATTATATAGTGAAGATATCTCTGTGAAAATTTGCGTCCATAATTATCTCTTTGGTAGGCAGCCACCCTGCACCGGCCATCTGCGTCCTCAGAAGCATACTCATAGTAGCCTTTGTATCCAGGTGTCAGGTCGTTCATCAACTTGTAATTGTCCGCAAGATAATCTCTTATGTTGTACAGGTCTTCCCACGTATGGATCTCGGTAACATCGCCCATCAAGTACTTCCCATCACTCAGATAGGTCATCGTGAACGTTTTATTTTCGGATCTGTCCTAAGTGTTCAGTATTCTATCGTCCATACCACAGGTTCTTCCGCCTCGCTATACACCCAATAACCACTTTGAGGAACAAATAAAAAATCTGTGAGGTCTGTATGGTAGGCCACATTGTAATCCTTGTTACGGCTAAAGACACCTATTTTCGTCACTTCTTCGGGGAGTAGATCGGACCCCGTCTTGACGCTATCCGATGGATACCCAACCATGTTCCAACCGGGGTATAGCGTGATGTCAGTAGTCGTAGGTATGTGTCCTTCTACGGTCAGAGTTGCGTTCCCGGTCATACGTATCCAGATGCCCATGAGATGATCCCATTGCTCTAAATTGTTGAAGTTATCTTCTCTTCCAGGTACGTAGGTCAACCATTCATCAGTAGAGGCGTCGTAGTACATCAAGCGATCGTAATTGCTTTCAATGTCGGCTAAGATCGATGTTAATGAGGTTTCCATAGGTGCCAGATCGAAGGATACAAAGTTCCAACCGTCGCTTTCAACGTAAGATTTCAGATCCAATTCCATTAAAGTTGTCTCAGGAAGCTCCTGCCACTGTAAAAGTGGATATGTTTTATTTTCTGCCATATGCCAGACCTCGTCGAAGTCCCAGTCTGTATCTGTGAAGGTGCTCTGGGTCTTCATCTCTACGGTGGTTTTACCCATCGCATTGCCAGCTGTAGAATTTTGCCCACTAGTCTCCACATCCCAGAAGTTTCCGCTCATCTCGTAACCTTCGCCTTTGTCAACAGCTCCGGCGAAGCCGTTTTCCGTCGGGTCGTTAGCATCTTCGTATTTTATGATCCCAGTTGAGTAACAATTTATGATTTTTCCATCTCTATTTCGTCCTACGAAACCGCCGAATTTTTCGTTAGTAAAACCAGAGTGCCGCGTTACGTTTCCCATTGCATATGAGTTTTTCACAGATTCCTGGTTATTGTCTCCGATGAGTCCGCCTACTACCCTATTTCCGCTTATATCTCCTAGAGCATATGAATTCTCAACCGGGCCACTATTTAAACCGATCAAACCTCCTACATTTTCATCTGCGTCTACGTTTCCAGTTGCATAACAACGGGAAACTTGAGATGAACCTTGTCTATTTCCGATAAGACCACCTATATTATTATTTCCTGAAACGTCCCCCAAAGCGTAAGAGTCTTCTATATCACTAGCAAAATCATTTCCAATAAGACCTCCAGAACTGCTCCCTGCTTTAACTTCACCAGTGGCATAACAATTTTTAACTTCATCAATATACGTCCTACCTATGAGTCCACCGATACTACCTCCATCTCCTGTTATATCAACAGTTGAATGACAATCCTCGATTAAAGTTCGGAAAGTCTCACCGATCAAGCCGCCACTCCAAAAACTTATTTCTAAGACTACATTAGTATAACAGTTTGTAACTTTAGAGTATCGAGAATAACCAATCAAACCGCCAGAAACACTAAATCCCTTGATTTCAGCATTAACAACACCGATATTCTTAATCTCAATTTCAGTGTTTTCTTTTCCCACAACTGAACCAAATAGACCGTTATAGCCCTCTTCAGGTCTGTCAATAACCAAGTCTTTTATCTCATGATCTTGGCCGTCAAAGCCTCCGATAAAAGCTTCTTGTTGGTCGCTACCAGTACCTATAGGATCCCAACCTTTACCAGTATTTGCATGAGTCGAGCCATAATCATAATAGCCATCCGTGTTTTCATCTAAATCTGAGATCAATTCGTAGTGAGCAGTAAGGTTTTCTCTGACATTATCCAATTGAACCCAATTCTCTATCTGGTATGGGTCTTTTTCAGTTCCAGAGCCACCTTGTAAAGAAACCTTCACAGTCTTATCCTGGTCCAGTGTGATATCCATACCCGTTACTTTATCATTTTTCTCTGCGATGATGAGATAGTCGTCCTCGTAAATCGTGTATTCTAATTCACCGTCTGAATCTGTTGTGCCCTCGTGACCGTTTACCTCTACAATCGCTCCTTCCACTAGTTCTCCTTCAGCATCTTCCACTATCAAGGTTAACTCGTAATCGTCGATTTCCTCATATTCAATACCCTGAGCTTCGAGTTGTTTCTCCGCATCCACATTTTGCAAGATCGGATAACCATCCTCTAATGGATACAGGCCCGTACCAGCTATCCTCTCACCTTCTGCAACAGCACTCCACTCTTCATAGAGTGCCATATTATCTGTTGCTTCAAAACCTTTCATCTCGTCCGTAGTCAGTCCAATTCCACCGTTACTTTCTTCTTGCCCCGTTGCCTGAACATCCCAATAAGAATTCTCCAAACTGTAAAGACTCGCCCATTGATAACCTATAAGTCCACCTGCATTATATTCAGAACTCACCTCACCAGCGGCATATGAATCCTTTACAGTTCCTCTATTTGTATGTGCTACAAGACCTCCAGAATTCCCTTCGCCGTTCACATCCCCAAGAGCGTAAGAGTTTTCGACAACACCTTCTGGAAAAGATATAAAGCCCACGAGTCCACCAGCGATATCATTTTCACTCGTAACGTTACCAGCCGCTGAAGATTCTTTTATCACACCTAGATTCGTACCTACAAGTCCACCCACTACAAAAGACTCTTCTCTACCGATTACATCTGCAGAAGAGTAAGAATATTCAAGTCTTGAATCTTCAAAATTACGGCTTCCATAAATCCTACTTATTAAGCCTCCAGTTCCAAAGTCTCTTCTCAATCTCCCTTGGTCTTTGAAACCACCTTCAATGGTCCCGCTAGAATAACATCTTTTTACAGTACTATTTCCTCCTAAATCAGCTAAAGCAGCGGTGAGAAATCCTCCTACAATCTCTACATCTTCGAGTTCTAAATCTTTGATTTCAGATGAAACGACATCACCAAAAAGACTCACAAAATCTTCATCCTCCCTATCTATGTATAATTCGCTTATCGTATGTTCATTACCATCAAATCTACCTGTAAATCTATCTCCAAATTCACCTATTGGTTCCCATCCTTTACCACCATTAGCGGTTTCCGAAGCGTGGTCTTCGTAACCATAAGTTTCGCTATCTAAATCGTTGTGAAGTTCGTAATGATGTATCTCCTCTTGACATTGATTACGGATGTTGTCTAGATGGTGCCAGTTATACAGCCTGTAAGGATTGTCTTCTGTTCCCAGGCCAAGTGGTTTTTCACTGATTTCATCTAGAATAACTGATACATCTTTATTTTCGGCTAGTGTAATATTTGTGTTACCAAATTTACTCTCTTTTCTCGTCTCGATCTCATATTCGCCTTCGTAGAGAACAAAACTAACTTCTCCTTCTAGATCCGTTATATCTATCTCAAAGTTTTCCCCATATATCTTCACTTCAGCTTCTTCCGAAGGAGCCTCCTCCTCATCTTCAACTATTACCGTAAGGCTATGCTCATATCTGCTATCAATGGTCAATGTTGCTGTTTTATCTTCTCCTAGGTTTATATCTTCGGAACCAGCAAAGTAGCCTAGTTTGTTTGCTGTGATCGTATGGTCTCCTTCAATCGATGTGAATTCAGCATAACCTTCTGAGTTTGTCGTTCTCTTCCATCCACTAACTTCAACCTTGGCATCTTCTATAGGTTCTTCTTCCTCATCCTGAACTATAACGGTTAGATCATATTCATCATATAATTCTCCCTTTTCTATATCCTGAACCTCGATCTGTTTCTCCACATCTATGCTCTGTAGAATCGGATAGCCGTCCTCTGCAGGAGCGATACCACTCTCGCCTATCTCCCTGTTAGCTTCGACTACATACCATTTCTCTTCAAAGTCTAAGTCCATATTTTGATTAGCTGATGCCCCCTTCATATCTACAGTTGTTAGACCTTTACCTCCTTCACTCATTTCCTGGTCAGATGTCAGTGTGTCCCAATAGGAATGGTTTACGTTATCATAAGGTGGTATGTCTACTTGATTACCGATCAAACCACTTAGATGTGCTTTTCTCCAATATGGATTTGGTGAACTTGCATCTATTTCACTTACAAGGTCCTCTACATCATTATCTAATATGTCACTACTTCCTTCATTTATTTCGACTAAACCCTTTGAATAGGCGTTTTCGAGCGAAAAATCCTCTTCATAGCTACTTTTACCGATCAAACCACCGATACTCTCACTTTCTGATTCGCCCGATACTTCCGCCAAAGAATATACGTTATCATGATTTCCGGACCTAATTCGTCCTGTCAAACCACCAACATTTACCGCTCCAACGGTTTTTATTTGATTTACTTCACCGGCAGAAAAAGATTCAGTTATGTGGGCATCATCACTACTTTCCGCGACCAAACCACCTGTATTAGTGTGACCCATCAAATAACCATAAAAATAAGAGGTAGAAATATTACCAAGATTAAAAGAAGCTATCCCTCCACTTTTAATAAACCCAGCACCTATCAACTCAATCTCGCCAGTCACGGAGGATATTTCTATCTCTCCTAAATTCACAGCTGTTAAACCAGCAACATATCTTCCATCGAAAACTTCACCAGTCCAACGAACTTCTCCATCGAAATCTACATTATTAATATTTCCATAGTTTAAACCACTTACGCCAGCTGCATCATGCGTATTTTCGATATAGCTATTAATGAAAGATACATCTCTTACAACTCCATCGTATCCGATGATATGGAATATGGAAACATAGCCCTCATATTCTCTATTAATATAAAGTCCATCTAATTCGTGACCATTTCCATCAAAAGTACCTTCGAATCCTACATCAAAATCACCTAGACCAGCAGTTTTAAACCCTCTTCCTTCGTACCAATCTTCGGTCTCAGACATATCGATATCATTAGCGACGATGTAATCCGATTTTAAATCAAATGCTAAATATTGAACTTCTTCTGCTTCGGTCAGAATATAGGCTTCTTCTTCCTCATCCCATTCTGGTTCAGGTGCAATTGTCCAAAATGTCCTTATGTTTCCATAAAATTCACCCTCTTCTGTTTCACCAATTGATTTGTACTCGTAGCGTGTCATAGTACTGAGTCCGTCTATTGTAATAGTAAACGTTCCTTCTTCATTGATCGTTATACTCTCAGTTTCGTTCCACTCTGTTTCACCCGTCTCACGATATCTAAAGAATACTTCTGCACTATCAGGATGAAGATATGTGACTTCTCCTTCCAACTCTGCACTTTCGCCATAGACCTCAACAGGCTCTAATGTTTCAATTTCTAAATCTGCAAAAGTGGAAAATGATATCGTCGCATCAGATTCTTCCTCTTCAACCACAAGTTTATATTCATATTCTGTTTCAGCATCTAAATCAGTAAGTTCCTCTTCAATAGTCTGCTTTTCGGTTATAGTCTCTGTAGGTGTTTCATCCCACTCTATCCCACCAATTTCCCTGTACTTGAAGAAAACATCTACTTCATCGGACTCTTCAAATACAGCACTTGTAATTCTTCCTCTAATAGTTGCACTATGTTTAGTGATGTTTTCGGGTTGTAATGGATAAAAATCGCCACAAAATGCTACTGCTTTTTCGGCATCTATTATACCGTAACCGTAACGTGTATTCTTTTCCTCGCCTAGAGTTTCTCCCGCCTCGTAATAATCAGCAGTTTCTGATAAAAAATCGTATATCTCATCAACTGAAAGTTCTGGATTTACAGAATACATCAAAGCTATAGTACCAGCTACATGAGGAGCAGCCATCGAAGTCCCTGACCAACTCGCATAATCATCGCCTGGAAGTGCAGAGTAGACAGCTACGCCAGGTGCAGAAAAGTCCGGTTTCACGTACTCTTCTGGAATATCATCTCTATCGTGGTCATCATCGATTATCCTACCGCTGCTGAAATCAGCTATGTCGTGGTCATCTTCCGTAGCACCGATAGCAAATGCTTCATACATCGCTGCTGGACTCCCTATGGTCCCTTCACCATCATTACCTGAAGAAGAGACTGGAATCACACCAGCATCTATTGAATTTTTTATAGGGTCCTCCCATTCTTCTTGATAGCCACCCATACCCCAAGACATCGAATGAACATGTGCTCTGTAATCTTCTACATCTCCTCCGTGCTTTTCATGGAGAGGTTCTCCGTACCTATCATGAGGTTCTATCGTCCATTCCATACCACCTAGTATCTGAGCAAAACTTCCACTTCCGCTGGGTAATATCAAAGCGTGCATCAGATCAGCTTCTGGAGCAACGCCTATATGAGTTCCACTAGCATCCCCTCCCACCACTGTTCCAGAACAGTGTGTTCCATGACCGTGAGTGTCGTGCGGAGTGGAATCTTCAACTGCAGAACCGGTACTGTCGAACTCTATCCAACCTCCTGTGTAATGATCGTCATCTTCCACATTGACCATCTTACCTTCCAAGTCGCGATGATCCATATCAACGCCGGTATCGGATACCGCCACTCTAACATCGTTGCCTTTGATCCCAGAATCCCACACCTCATCAACGTTTATCCTTTCTAAACCCCAGGTTAAATCATCATCAGAAGTTGGTGAAGTTGAATCTAGATCATGATCAGAGACGATATCATAATCAAAATCTGAAGAAGGATAGTTATAGTCAGTTTTTTCTTCTGCCGGCCTATAACGTTCTTGTTTGTCTCTCTGAATCTCTACTTCAAAATTATCTTTGATCCTTTCAACGCCTGAAAGATCTTTCAGATCCTCTATATTTTCCACGTGTATCTCTATCAGTATCTCATTTGTTATCCAGAATGTGTTGAGTACCTCAACTTCGAAGTCAAAACTTTCTAATTGATCCATAACTTTATCTTGAGTGTTGTCTGCATGAGTTTGAAGTTCAGAGGTAAATTCCCTACTATCTAAAGAAGAGATGTGATCTTTCTGTCCTCTCAGTGAAGATAACTCAATGAGTACATCAATCCTTTGCTCTTCCTCAGAATTTTCTAATGAACTTATTTTCTCATGTAGATCTTCAGCGATCTTTGTTTCGAAATCTTGCTTCTCTAAATTATCCGAATAGTAATCCATATCTTCATCAACAGGAATATGGCTACTGATTCCCGTTATCGAAGTACCGCTGATCATCAGGAACGCGAGAAGAAATACTGCTATTTTCACTTTGATATCCAGTTTCCTATACCTTTTATTTAGAACTGAACGTTGGTTTTTTCTGCCTTTCTCCCACTTGATAGAACTAAATATGATTGCTTTCATCAAAAAGATAAGTTGCAGTCCGTGGGTTTTGAACCTCTTAAGATTATAAGCAACACTGACCAAATATCGACGAGTCTTTTTTTCAAAATCGATATTTAGAAAAAAAACGCTTATATATAAAAAAATCATTCTGAACAATAATTCATCTCTTATTTTAATTCTCTTATAATTCATTTTTTTTACCTCTATGCACAAATTTAAACTCAAAATCAGTTATTCGCATTCAAGGCAAATGTTCTTCTTAAATTATAAAAAAGTTTTTTTCAGATACTAAATGTTACGTGCATTTTTAGAGGTTTTTTTATTTAAATAGTGTTTATTATTCCTAATGGTATCCATCGATAAAAAAATTGAGTCCGGTAACCAATATCAGAAAAAATCTTTCAAAGCAACTTGGTAGTATTCTATGAAAGAAACGGCGAAAAGTAAGAATATGATATATGTGAGTACATGGGAAAGATCTAAAGGAGTTATTATTATATGATACCCTAGTGACGCTAGGGTGATTATATAAAAGGGTAAAAGGAGTTTAGAGTTCTCCTGTTGGAATATTAAACCCTTTTCTTTAATTAAGTATATACCACTAGAAATCACGGTTTTTTTTCCACCATACCCATATACACTACTCGAAAGAGCAATGTAGAAAAAGAGTATCAATAAAGCAGAAAGTAGGAAAGTCGGTAAAGTCCTACCAAATAAAATATAAGCAGGAGTAAGATAATAAATGAAGGCAGAAGGTGAAAATCTTGAAAGGAAAAATATAGCCCCTAAAAATTCAAGGAAGACAAAAAATGATATGAAGGTACCTAGAGCATATATGATCCAGTGGGATCTAGAATTGGGGCTTTCATATTTAGCCACATGGGATGACAATCTTTCTTTAATAGCTGTATCTTGTCTCATTTTTTCATCCCTCCATCTTCTTAGCTCTTTGTTTTACCATGTTTTCACCTTATTTGACTTATCTTTTATACTTTCTTTTTTAATCAATTTTTGATCTTTTAACTCATACTCATTTATCTCAGTTTCTGATTCGTATCTGATCTTAAAGATGACTAGACCGGTTAGCAATGCAGCGAAAATACCGACAAAAATTGGTCTATCCTTACCTGATATCAATGTGCGGAAGTAGACCACAGACTGGCCAGTATTACCTGCTTGATCTTCTACTTCTATCCTCATCCAATCGTGATTTCCTGCTGGGAACTTTAGTGTGAGTTCCATCTCACTTCTGTCTCTAGGTTCGTCTCCAAAAGCGGTATTCACGTTCAACCATTGATAGGTTATACCTGAACCTTTCTCCACTTCTATCGAGTAGGGTAACTCGTGTACTTCTAGATTATCCTCGTTCTTCTCGATGAAGAATATCCTCTCTCCGCCTCCATCGCTCAAAGCCCATATATTCTCAAGCCCGGGGTCTGAGAGGAAGGCGTCATCAGATTCTTTAATACTATAACCTTCGTCTTCGAATACATCTCGAAGTCCGCTCAGATCGGTCTTACCGTGGAATAATCCTCCGATTTCTATAACCCTATCAGAATCGATGGTGAACAAGTAACTACGATTCTCAGCTAAATCAAAAACGTATCTACGCGAGACTCTACCATCGCGGTAGAGCTCGATGGTTGCTTCGTCAATGGATCTCCAGGTGTTCCGGTCGTATAAGCCGATAGTTACGTGATAATATCCCTCCTTTATCTCTATATCTACCTCGCTTACCATGGGATCAACATCTTCGACACCTATGGAACCGTAAACGATATCTAGGGCAGGTGAGAAAGTGATTGAAATTATGAGGATAATCGTGAAAATAAGAACAGTAACTATGGAGTGATAATCAGGTCCCGATTTTGATTTCGGTTTTTGTTCTAGACTATATCGAAGTTCTCTCTTCATCTGATTCATTTTTTTATAGACCGAACTTGGTTTAGCTCTCGTTTGTTCACCTTTCATTTTAATAGCCCTCACTCTCTATTATTATATATGTATGATACTACTATTTTTTCCTTTCCCTATTTCCTTCAATATTATCTTGGAATTTCCTGTTTTATGTGTTCCTCTTACTCTTTTTTTTTCTCTTTTTTTTGCTCTCACTTTGACCTTCTTTTACCAAACTTGTTCTCACCATTGCATAGAGAATAACCCCTCCGATTATTGCGCCTCCAAAATAGATGGTACTACTATGCTCATCAACAACCCCACTTTCATCGTCATCTGCATGATCATCAGAGACGGGGTTTATGTTGATAACTGTTCTGAAACTTTCACCATCGACGATCAATACTAGATAGCCGTCCTCCTCGTGATGCGTTCGATAATCTACATTTATCTGTACTTCATTGTATTCTCCTCTCAACGCTTCCTTAGGATCGAAATCGATCTCTTCAATGGACTCTGGATAATCTTCAGTTCCTCTCACTCTAACAGTAACATCTTCTTTGGAATAGGTAAGTTTGTCGCTCTCTAGATCGTAAAGGACGTCTTCATCAGGGAATACATAAAAGGTGACGCTGCCTATGTCGTCGCCATCTACATCGACTGAAGGCTTATATTGGACAAAAAAGGTATCTCTCTCCTCTAATTCGAAGTTTTCGTATCCTACTCGGACCTCAGGGGTTTCCGTATATTCTACACCTGGTGTTATCACAACGTTACCTTCAGCAGCAAGATCTAACCGGCCAAAGAAATACGGTTGAACACTCAACGTACTTAGTTCGAATATTCTTGGATTCGAAGAGTCGAACTGATAAGTGAAATTGATCTCCACGGTTTCACCTGGTAGTAATATTTCAGCATCGACATCATGATCTAAATTATCGATATGATCGTAATTCAGTCTAAACCACCCTGGTACATTTCCATTGTTCACCAACCTGAAACTATCTGTTGATGTAGCTCCTATGGTGTGAGGTTCGAAAAGAAATCTAAGACTGCCTCTTTTCCCTATTCTAGTCTCAGCTTTAGCGACTTGAACATCATGTTCCTCCCCGTCTATCACCATGGTCCAACCGTCTACATCAGGTAAATTAGGATCTACAGCAATACTAACTGTCCATTCTCCTTCTGAAAAGGTCGTGTTATCCTGGTCAAGATAGTCGATATCCCCACTCCATCCTTCTCCAGTTGAATACATCCAGTTATAACTGGTACCTCCAGCATGAGTGAGTTCTATAGAAGTCTCTGATCCGGTGCCGCTGTAACTTATCTCGGTAAAATAGCCTTGAACGAGTTTGTAATCATAGTCATCGTTTTCTGAAGTTGTTACTTCTTCTGTCGATAAGTCGGTAGCTCCTCCCAAAGCTGTTCCAAATACTAGTATGATCGGGAATACAAACACTAGCAGGGTTAGATAATAATCATCGATTCTATTTTTTTTCTTTTTCATCATTTTGCATACCTCCTTTATATTTTCATTTTAGTCTTTTTTCGCTCGATCGTAATTAATCGGTCTGAGCGAATTTGGTACTTGGCCTCAGGTTCGCAGGACAGGGATTTCAACCCATCTCCCGCGGATGTTGAAATAGGAAGGGAAGGGGTTTTTGGTGGGATAACTTATGCTGCATCAATCCTTACTCAGTTGATACAGAGACAGCTTCAGAACCTTCTGGTCCCTCTATGTTATTTATTGTTGTAGCATCCCACCATGCATTCACATCAGCATCTACTCCTGGGCTTCCAATAGTAACACTTGCAAAGCCATCATCATCGAAATCTAAAGGTACCGCAGGGCCAGAAGCACGGTTACTTGGCGCTTCACCGAATTCACCCCAGAATGTTGTTACTGCATAGTCATGTGATTTTTCACCAGCAAGTTCTGGCGCATATACCGTTAGTGTGAATGGGTCTTCAAGGTCGATAGCCTCTAGCTCATCATACTGATCTTGGCATGGATCTTCTTCGTAGTGTCTAACTGGAATCATTTCCCCTGGCATCAGCAGATCCATTGGATCAATTTGATCCAACGTATGGGTCGCAGTTCCGGAGAAAGTTCCAGGAGGTGTTCCGACTGGGATATAGACCGAGACTTTGAATTCAAATGGGTCGTTTTCATCACACATTGGGTAACCTGTTAGTGATTCTATCCATTCTCCTTCATCGTCACACCAATACGTTACCTCACCTGTCAATGTTTCAGCGTTTTCATTATCTAGATCAAGGTCAAAGTCTTCCGCAGATAGTTCCCATGCGTAATTTGCGCATAATTCCTTTATATCTCCGGTCATATTTACCCACTCACCAGGTTTTCCTTCTCCATCCAATTCACCAGTAGCATCGAGCACGCAACACTTCTCTACTTCGAATTTACCTTCTTTCTCGTGTTCATCGAAACCCTCTTCATCACCAAAATCCTCGCAACCCGTTACTGTACCCTTTAGAGTCCAGTCTCCTTCTACCCAGAAGGGCTCTCCATCGAGTTCAAATGTGTAATCGAACCAATATTCACCTTCTTCATCGTAATCCCCCTCGTCAACTACTATCTCGTCTGATTCCATATAGCGTACAGCGTCGCCCTGTTGTCCCTCTTCGTAATCATCTGACCAGATCTCTAGTACGACAGTTACCGGTTCGTGATGGAGTGATTCGACCAATACATCTTCTATCACTATATCGTCCTTGCAATCTGCCACAAAATGTTCGACATTGCAAATATCTATCGACGGTTCATCGTAGTCTACCGTAACGACAACATCCGTAGTGTCCTCGCACGGTCTCCATTCGTCTACAACGATACCAGCGTAAGCGTAGGGACGATTACCTACTTCAACCGCTCCTACAAATTCTTCTGTCTCGGGATCGAATGCTTGAATCCATCCTTCATCCTCACCATCAGATCGTAGTACAACCCACATATTTCCTTGGGCATCTCTTCCTAGTCCTATAGGAGTAGTTCCATAGTCGGTGTCTATGGTGATAAAACCTGTTTCTTCAGTATCTAGGTCCAACCAGTATACTCGATCTCCTCCGCTGTGCTCATCTGTACTAGCTATCCATATCCTACCGTTGTCGTCAAAAGCCATCCCACGATGAGCTTCTGTATAGTCATCATCGAAAGTAACATCTATCTCTTCGTCTTCCTGACGATCCCATATGAATCCTCCCGTGTAAGAAGAAGCATAGATATAGATATCTCCATCATCGGATATCAGCAGAAAATATGGATTGAACTCAGTTTCTCTCTCGAATTCTTCTCCGTCAAAACTGTAGATCCCAGTGTCCGGATCCACGTCAGGTTCTGAATCTCGGCTGGATATGAATAGAGTTCTATCGGGACTGAATTCCATATTGTAGTATCCTATATGTAGATCCTCTGGGTACCAAGGACCACCTACTTCATACAACTCACCATCGTCATACTCGTATTGACTCAGCTGACCTCCTTCATAGAAGCCAACCCAGATATATCCATCGTCGTCAATAGCGATAGCTCTCGGGATATCACCTTCTTCACCTACGTCAAAGACCTGCACTGCTTCATCATCTCCAAAGGGTAGTGGGTTTTCAGGATCCTCGTTTGTAGTAAGTCCCTCTGTATCTCTCTGAATACGCACTATAGATCCTTGAAGGTTTGAACCGTCAGCTCCGGTATTGAGAACCCAAGCGTTGCCTTCTGAATCCAAAGCTATTCTGTTTGTTCGCCAATCGTAGGGGTCAGGATCTTCTCGTGGTGCCGTGTAGTATCTCGCTATTTCTTCTTGATTATCCAAGTCCACTCTAGAAACACTTGCCTCTCCAGAATTCGGTACAAAGGCGATGTTCTCACAACCTCCGTTGTTTTCACCGGTTACTGGAGTCGAAACCAGCGGCACAAACCCCAGCACTAGCACAACGGCTAGGCACAGGCTTAGTGCCATTGTTACTTTTTTTTGTTTTTCTTTCATATTTTTTACCTTTTTTTGCTTTCTTTTTGCTTTTTAAGATCATTTCCCGCCCGGTAGTAAGACCGAGCTTCGAACTTGGCCCAAATTCAGATTCGCAGGATCAGGGAGTCGAACCCGTTTTCCCGCGGGTGTGGAAATATAGGAAGGGAAAAGGGTTTTTTTCACGAGATTTGTACCCATTCTTTCGATAGCCTATCCATACTCTTATTGTTGGGACAATATATGATTGGCAGTACCGCTGTATGTCTCTGGTGCTGTTCCAACTTCTATGAACACCGAGACTTCGAACTCATATGTGTGTCCATCCGCTGGGGCACCTGTCAGTGTTGATTGTTCCTCGTACTCCACACTTCCGGTTAGTATTGCAACATCATCCTCATCATATAGATAAAAGTCTTCTGCGGAAAGTTGCCATGCGTAATTGGCGGATAATGTGAATACTTCTCCATCCATAGTTACTGTATCACCAGGTTTACCCTCTCCAGACAAACTTTCTGTCACGTCGAGATCGCAACACTTGTTTACTTCGAAGAATCCTGGTTTTTCATCTTCACTATCTTCTACTTTCTCGCCGTCAACATAAAGATGACCTCTTAGAGTCCACAATCCAGCTACCCAGAAGGGATAGTCGCCGAGTTCGAAACCTACGCCCGGAATGGTATTGTAGTGTACCCATGCAAAGTCCTCGCCATCCTCGTAATCGTCTTCAGTCACCGTTATAGTTTCTTCTATCGCTTTATAGCGTAGGGCGTCGCCTTCATCACCTTCTCCGTATTCCTCAGATTCGATCTCTATATAGACCTCTACCTCTTGATGGTGTGGCGAATAGACCTTCATGTTCACTATATCTATATACTCCCTATCGCAATCTACCTCGTATGGCATATCATCGTCCGATTGGCATACTATATAGGAATTACAGAGATCTAAATAAGGGGGTACATACTCTACCTCAACAGTAACATCCGTCTCGGCTTCGCACGGGTAACCTACCACGAGCCCGGCACCAAAGGCTGTTCCTATCACCAGTACTATCGGTAGTATGTAGGCTAACATTCTGTTCTTCATTTTTTTCTCCTTTTTTTTCTGTTTTTTTTATGTTTTTTTCAAATCGTTTCCCACCCGGTCTTCCGACCGGGCTTCGAACTTAGCTCGAATTAAGCTTATGAGGCTCATTGAGCGCAGGACCGGGAGTTCTACCCTAACTCCTGCACGAGTCGAAATAGAGAGGGAAAGGGTTTTTGTTTATGGAATTTGTATCCTCTCTTTCAAAAGCCTCTCTAAACTCTTACTGTTGTGCCAACGTATGGGTCGCAGTTCCTTCGAAAGTTCCAGGATATGTTCCGACAGGGATCTCCACTTGGACTCTGAATTCAAATGGGTCATTATCACAACACATTGGGTCACCTGTCAGATAATCTACCCATTCCTCTCCATCTTCACACCAATACGTTACCACACCTGTCAATGTTTCACCGTTTTCATTCTCTAGGTAAAAGTCTTCTGCAGATAGTTCCCATGCGAAATTGGCGCATAATTTCTCTATGTATCCGTCCATAGTAACTGTTTCACCAGGTTTTCCTTCTCCGTACAATTCACTAGTAGCATCGAGCTGGCAACACTTCTCTACTTCGAATGCTGTTTTCTGGTCCGTCCTCACATTACCGGTATCGCCGAAGTCCTCGCAATACTCCATCGTACCTTTTAGCTTCCACTCCCCTTCTACCCAAAAGGGATAGTCGCCGAGTTCAAAAGTCCAACCGACATATGCTTGACCATCTTCGTAATTTTCTGCTTCTACATATATTGTGTCTGATATCGCATAGCGTCCAGCGTCGCCCTGTTGTCCCTCTTCGTAATCATCTGACCAGACCTCTAGCGTGACTTCTACCGGTTCGTGATGGAGTGACGAAATCTTTACTCCTTCATCGTCATATGGTATCACTATATCCTCATCGCATTCTACATAAAAATAAGGGACATTGCAAACATCTATCGTCGGTTTCTCGTACTCTACCTCGATTTCAACAGTCGTATCGGCTGTGCACGGTTCCCAATCGCCCATCACCAGTCCGGCACCAAAGGCCGTTCCTATCACCAGTACTATCGGTAATATGAAGGCAAACATTTTTTTATTCATTTTTTTTCACACTCCTTTTTTCTTAAGTCATTTCCCTCCCAGTCTTGCGACCGAGATTCGAACTGGCTCGTGTTTGTATCTCTAGGGACTGGAAACTCACCCGTCCCTGGATTCTTTAAGTTCATATTCAGAGGTAGCGAATACCACTCTTTCACTCCGCCTTTTTCGGACGGAATTACTAAATTCATATTCTCACACTCCTATTCTCCTATCACAGACTCATACTCCAGGATAACCTTCTACATCTAGTTTGATCACGTAATACTGATGATCATCTACTGTAACTTCCGTCTCATCACCTTTGTAATCAAACTGACTTGGTCTATCATCAGGAAGTTCGTCGTAACCCCGTATCTTTACCGCCTCGTCATCATCCTGCAGCTGCCATCCTTGGCTCAACTCGATCGTGATAGTTCTCTCACCATCAACGGCCTCTGAAACCGTGACCTCACCAGCTTTAAAATACTGGCCTGCCCAGATATCCTGAGTCTGTTCACCATCTGTGTCGAAGTAATACCACCAAGCACCTGGTTCACCAACATTAACTGGGTAATCACCTCCAAAGGCTGTCTCTTCACCGAATGGTGGACAATCCACGGTCTCTTCAGCTTTACTCAGGGTGTGCACTGCAGGATATTCGTCAGTGGAGTAGCCACCACTCATCTGACCTATCGGGATATTTACCCAATAGTAGATCTCGAATGATTGCTCAAAAACTGGAGATTCATAAGTTAGATTCTCTGTTTCTCCCTCATATCCTCCTTTCGTGTTTTCTCCTTCGATTGGAGTACTGCCATCGGGTCCCTCGAGTACATAACTATCATCGAACGTCAGATTCCAGTAGGCGTTAGATGTTATGTTGATCTGAGGATTTTCGCCTTGATCATTCTCGAAATCTTCACCCTTAAGCAATTCTCCGGGTTTTCCTTCTGTACTTCCATCATCTGCACTTACTATCTCACAATACCATTCTGCTACTGTCCATATCATATGCGTGTGGAAATAATCATCTTCACCGTATACTGTGGCATTTATATGCCAGTAACCAAATCTCCACATAGTCTCGGGTTCAAAAGTTACCTTTTCAACAGTTCCTATTTCTTCATCCCATTCTTCTATCGGCACATCTTCTTTCATCGCATAAACATCAGCGTCTCCAGGAGTTCCATCGCCAACATATTCCATCCGTATATCGACTTGCTCTACAGCTTCTTCATGTCCAGGAGCAGTCACCTCTGCTTTTATCTCTACGTTATCTAGCGCACCGATCCCTTCACAGGTCCCGGGTTCAATGATCTCTATAGTAGGAGGAAGGTTATCTACATCCACCGTAACATTTGTCTCGGCTGTACAAACTGCACCTACAACGAGTCCGGCACCGATGAATGTACCTAGTACTAGGACCAGCGACGCTAAATAAACCGATATCTCTCTATCCATTTTTTTCTATCACCTCACATATATTTTTTCTTTTTAGACCAGTTCGATATGATCGATCGAACTTCCACGTTTTCTCAGGTTTGCAGTTCCGGGAATCGAACCCGTCCCTGCCTTGTGATATCTTAAAACATTCTTTCAATAATCCCCTATTATCAAAAAAGATCCTAGTCTCATCTCTTTTTTCTCTTATATCTTTAACATCCCTCTCATCCATTATACCAAGGATACTGCAGAATTCATCGTAGGTAGTTTTCTTAAAGACAAATTTTTCACTTCGTGGAAAAATATTTGAATTTACCCAGTCATGATCGGTTCCGTAAACTCTTTTATAGTTTATCGGATCTTCCGACGATTTATCGCCCCTGACTTCTTTTCTACTTTCCCTTTCGCATATCATGAACAAACCTTACCCTCCAATCGTATCATTATCTTGAGGTCTAGATACTCGAAGAGAATCTAATCTCCCCAAGATAAGACTGTTTGCACTTTGATCACCCATTCAATTAAATATTTTCAATCTATCATATATAACTTAGTAGCAAATTTACGGGGGTGTCAAGTTTTTAGTGATATTACAGATCTGTCCAAGAGGGGGATTAATCTTTAGAATAACTATATATGAAAAATCACTAAAGAATTGAAAATTTCTAATTTTTAATTTATATAGTACAGGATTGACCAAAGTCCATTTACCTTTCGATTTGTGATCTGATCCCATAATTGTTAGGACAGGGGTGCTTCTCTTTTTTTAGATCTCCTTGCCTTTTTTAGTCCGTAATTTCTACAACCTAGTAACTAATAAGTTTATATCAGCCTATAGAGATTCTAAGATTTTCCTTTTTCTAAGTGGTATTCTTCAATTATCTCTTTAAGTATTTTCTAATTACAGTGATTTTCCATTCCCGATCTCTTGAGCCTAAAAATCTCAATAACCTAGAAGTCAAAAATTCTCTGCAAGCTGCTGTATATCCTCAATCATTGTTTCTTTCAGAGCGGGATTGTAAAGTCCTGCAGCAGGATGGTAAAGGGGGATGAGGATCTTGCCTTCGTATTCGAACTCCTTTCCATGTATCTTTGAGATACCTTTTTCATCTACCAGAGTTTCAGTGGCGTGATTCCCTAAAGTTCCGATAACTCTTGGATCGATGGCTCTGATCTGCCTGTTCAAATAGGGATTACACTTATTAATCTCACTTTTCCGAGGATCCCGATTCTCCGGAGGTCGGCATTTAACGACGTTTGTAATAAAAACCTCAGCCCTAGATAGTCCGGCGGATTTCAACAAATCTGTCAATAAGTCTCCAGCTCTTCCAACAAAAGGTCTCCCCTGCTCATCTTCATTCTTACCAGGCCCCTCTCCTATGAGCATGATGTCCGCATCGTTATCTCCTTCACCTGGCACTGTATTAGTCCGTGACCTGTGAAGTGGGCATAGAGTGCATCTGGAGATCTCATCGGAAATCTGAGTCAGTTCTACATTGTCGTTATTTTCATCAAAAAGGGTAGTCTGCGGTATGGTTCACACCTCTGCTTTGACTTCAACATCCACATCGATACCGTTCCTTATACTTTGAGTTACTATGCAATAATCCTCGAAGATATCTACACAACTCTCCAATTTGTTTTCATCTTCCTCACTGATCCCTGGAAATAGATGAACATCTAAGTGAGTTATCCTCAACCTTCCATCTATTCTTTCAACCGTCCCCTCTATTTCTCCCTTCAAAGACTTTAAATCCACTCTTTTTTTCTTTAAACAGAATATCAAACTAGCCATGAGACAGTTCAAGGACGCAGTGGCCAACAACCTACCGGGATTAGGCCCCTCCTCATCACCACCTACCTCTTCGGTTTCGTCGGTTATGATCTCACCCATACTCTCTTTATCGAATTTAGCTTTGAACTTATAACCCTCTAGATTTTCCATCTCGACTTTGATACTGCTGTTATCCATAAGTGATCTGTAAAGATTTAGGGTTATAAGTTATTAAAAATTTTGCTCGGTGCACTTTCACACATCCCTCTGTGACACTTTTATAAACCAAACCCACTATGGCACTTTTGATGGAGAAAACTTTGCCCTCA
>PULU01000059.1 GCA_003551065.1 Thermoplasmata archaeon
AAAACTTTACGTATGTTAAGTATATCTGCACATATCATTACATATGTAAACCGAAAATGCAATGAATAATGAAGTATATATACACACGTAGAGGTGTTTAAAGATGGCAAAAGATCCCATCATCACCGAACTTTCCAGCCACTAGCTCGTAATCCGTCTTTCTATCTTTTTTATCAATTTTTTTAAGGAGTACTCCGTTCCTTCGTAAAGAACCTCCTTGAGCCTGCCTGGATCTCTCACATGAACTAGCTTACTTCCTTAGATCTCTCGATCTCAACCTTACCTAAAAATTTATTCTCACGAGATAAGAATATAGCTTCGGTATCGTAAAGGATCTCGATTATTTCCTTCTTCATAGTCTGACCTTAAAGGATGTTCGTATATAATAATGCAAGGAAAAGTAAACCTCCTAGACTCGTATTTATGTAGGGCAACGTCCAGTAGATCTTTTCGATCTTCAACCTACTGAACAGCAACAGGGAAAACGAGACCAGCGGATAGATCAGCACCAGTAAACTCATGGGATGGAAGTCAGCTAAATACAACACGATGATAACCAATACACTCCAAAATGCAGTACACAGTACAAGAGAAATTTTCTTTCCTAAGACTGTAGCCGTGGTACTGATACCGGCATCTCTATCATACTTTATATCTGGGACAGCTGAAAACACATGCATGGCAGATATATGGACAAAACCGGCTATCACAAATAACAGTGGTGGTGAAGAATCAGCCACCAAGAGATACCCGAATATTCCGGGCATTATGTACAACATATTTGAAGAGAAGTCGAGTATGGGTATACCTTTGAACCGTAGAGGTTTTGCGCTGTAGAAATAGGAGAGAAATAGAAATCCAAAGAAAACAAAACGTTGTATCCAATTCTCCTGGAATATCATCAAAACCAAACTGATAGCAGTTGTAAAGTACAAAATATTTTTAAGATCTTGAATATTCTCTTTAGCTAATTTAGTCTCTTTTTCTTCCTTCTTAGGATTGTTTTTATCAGTGGACATGTCGAACAGGTCGTTCACACCGTAGATGAAGATGTTCGCAAGTATGAAGAAATAGAACAGATAGATGTAATACTGTAACTCATAAAAATCATTGATATTCCTTGCTCCAAGAGTATAACCGATAACAAAAGTACCGCCTGTATATATCCAAAAGCGAAAGCGAGATGTTTTTAAAGCGTACTTTACTTTCTCAAACATTCAACTTCTCCATTCAATTTCTATGTTTTTTCGGTTGAAATATATTCATCATCCCTCTAGCGATGATCCGACTTTTGGAGGGGGTCAATTTTTTATCGTAAACCAGGTAAGGATATTTTCTGATACCCCGAGTGGTCCATTTGTACATATCTGAAGAAGTTTTTATTGGTATCAGATACCTCTTGGGTATATATCTAAATCCCTCTTCAGCTATCTCCTGCCATCTATCATATCTTCTCACCTGTTTTTCCATGAAGGTTGAAAAATGATCTTTCTTGAACCGGGTTTCTGAATGCTCCAAAGAGCTCAAACCGAATTCCTCAAGATCCGAGGCAGGGAAGTAATGCCTACCTAATAACATATCCTCTTCGATATCCCTTATAAAATTGGCGTACTGCATGGCTCTACCGAGATATCTAGCAGGCATGTAAGATTCTTCTGGTAGGTCCAATATCTTGGCCATCATCAAACCTATGACTTCCGCCGAACCGTAGAGGTACTGCTTGAGTTCGTCGATGGTCTCGTATCTACTCTTGGTGATATCCAATTCCATAGAATGGAAGAATGCCTGGATCCAGTCGGCATCGAAATCTTTACGATCCTGAAGTTCTATAAAAGAATCGATGACTTTATTTTTAGATCTTTTACCAGATAAAGCTATTTCATACTTGTTCTTAAAATCGTAGAAACCATCAACATCTTGTGGGATAGAATCTACGAAATCATCTGCCTTTCGAACGAAGCTGTACAAGATAGATACGTCTTTCCTAACATCCTTTGGAAAGAATAGACTACTGTAATAGTAGGTCTTGCTGCCTCTCTTAAATATCCTTTTCGATAAGCTATGTTTCAATATCTCCATACTTCAACCCTCCGTCAAATTTCTCATCGACCTTGTCCGCAACGATCTGAGATGAGATCAACGTCATGGGAACTCCGATCCCAGGATGGGTGTACTGCCCAGTATAATACAGATTATCGACTTTCTTACTGTGGTGTCTAGGTCGCCACATGGCGGTCTGCTTCAATGTATGGACCAAGCTCAAAGCGGTTCCCTTGTAGGCATTGTAATCGTTTCTAAAATCATCGACTGCGAATATTCTTTTAGTGATAACATGATCTCGAATATTTTCCCCGACTTTCTTCTCAAGATCCGACATTATCTGGTTATAGAATTTCTCTCTATCTTCTTCAGTGTCATCTAAACCAGGTGCCAAGGGGACCAATATGAACAGAGTTTCACAGCCCTCTGGAGCTAAACCAGGATCTGTTTTGGATGGTACATTAACATAATATGACGGGGTCCTTGGCCAGTGAGGTTCCTCGGACTCAAATATCTCATCGAAGTTTTTTGCCCAATCTCGATCCAGATACAGGGTATGATGTAGTAACTCATCGATCTGCTTGTCGATACCTACATATGCTACAAATGCTGAGGGAGCGAACTGTTTCTTATCCCAATATCTCTGATCGTAAGTCCTATATTTCTCTTCTAACAGATTTAATTCTGTATATGGATAATCACCGTTGACTATCACGATATCTGTAGGATAATGGCCTTTGTTAGTTTTCAAGGCATCAGCTTTACCACCGTTAACGAATATCTTTTCAACTTCGTGATTCAACTTGAACTCAGCACCATTTTCCTCAGCTATATCTCGGATACTGTCAGCCACTATCCTTATACCACCTATCGGGAACCAAACACCCTTGATAAAATCCACATAGGACATCAGTTGGTATATAGCAGGTGTTATCTTTGGAGAACCTCCCAAGAAACCTATCGAGTACTCCAATATCTTCCTAGCTTCATCGCTTTCAAAATGATCAGTGACCAGCTTATCTAAATTCTTAAAGATATCCAACTTAATCCCACTTTTCAGCAGCTTCAAATTGAAAAAGTCAGAGACAGATCTGAAATCTTTGTATATCAAGCCATCCATAGCTGTATTGTATTTACTTTCAGCCTCCTTTAGATAACTCCTTAATTTTTCTCCACCGTTCTCTTCCAATCCATCGAACAGTTCGTAATTATCTTCAACATTAGCTCTGACATCTAGAACTTTATCCGCACCGAAATGGATCCTGTAAGATGGATCGAGTCTCTTCAGTTCGAAATGTTCTTCCGGTTTAGTATCCAATTTTTTATAAAAGTCCGCAAATACGTCAGGCATGAGATACCAAGAAGGCCCCATATCGAATTGGAAACCTTTATCTCTGTGAACACGAGCGCGCCCACCTATCTGATCATTCTTTTCAAAAACAGTAACGTCATATCCTTTTTTGGCCATGAGTGCGGCGGCAGACAAACCACCGAATCCGGCTCCGATTATACTTACTTTCATATCTTTCACCCTTATCTTTATAATTCTATAATTTCTATTTATAACTTAATTTTTATATCTGTCCCTCACTTTTTTTCTCAAGCAGTATAGTAGGTTTGATATCTTTCAAACCCTCTATTGATCCCATCTTTTTACTGATAAGTTCTGATAGCTCTTCTCCATCTTTAGTCCAAACCTCGGACATTATCATATGGTCCCCAGTTGATTTCGCCACCCATCGAACACCGTCGATCTTCCTGAGCTCCTCGACTGCGGTCAACATATCTTGTGGTTCTACATCTAAACCGATCATAGTTACCATATTATATCCAAGGCTTTTTGGATCTATATCCAATGTGAATTTATTGATAACACCTTGTTCTTCTAAAGCCCTGACTCTATTCCTTACAGTGGCTTCACTGATATCTAACTCATCAGCTATTATAGTAAAGGGTGTTCTCGAATTTTTTTCAAGGATTTTGAGTATGTCTTTATCGGTATCGTCGATTATTGCCATGTTAATCGTATTATAGTTGCGCTTATTAATAAAGTTTTTGCGAATACCGAACAAAGAATCAACGATACCCATCTTTCTAGTTCGTCCACGATGTTACTATTTGTTGGAGTACTAACGTCAGCTTTTTCGGCTAAGGATCTCATGGATGTCCTAGGATCGTCCTGGAGGGGTTTCAAGACCTTGGTTTGATTCTCACTCAATCCAATATCTATGAAAGGGGTCATCGAACTAATAATTTACGTTTGTTAAAAGTTAAAATTTCATACTTTACATATGTAAACCGAAAATGCAATGAATAATGAAGTATATATACACACGTAGAGGTGTTTAAAGATGGCCAAAGATCCCATCTGCGGTATGGAAGTGGACGAGGAAGCTACCGATCTCAAGGTAGAGTACAAAGGTAAGATATACTACTTCTGTGCACCAGGATGTAAAGCTCAGTTCGAGGAGGATCCGGAGAAGTACCTGTGAAGAGTCCTCCTGAAAACCCTTTCTTTAAGAGGTGTTAAAGATGTCAAAAAACAAGAAATCCGTACCCATAGAAGGCATGCATTGCGCTAGCTGTGCCCAAGCTATCGATAAATCACTCAAGAGGCTCGAGGGGATAGAGAGTTCCAACGTGAGTTATGCATCCAAGGAAGCATTGATCGAGTTCGACGAAGAGAAGGTGGGTATGGAAGACATATCAAAAGCCGTGGAGTCCGCGGGCTACAAGTTGGCAGAGGGCGAACGGGTGGATATGCCCATAGAAGGTATGACCTGTGCTTCCTGTACCCAGGCGGTAAAAAAAGCCCTAGAAAAACTCGACGGAGTGATCTCGGTCAACGTCAATCTGACCACGGAGAAGGCCACGGTAAATTACGTTCCCGGTAAGGTACATAAGAGCGACTTCGTTAGGGTGGTTGAAAAAACGGGCTACCATGTCCCGGATACGTGGCTCAAAGGGGTGAAGGAGAAAGACAAGGTGGAGCGGGATATGGAGAAGATAGAAGGTTCGAAGCATCGAGCTTTGGTCGCATGGGGATTCATAATACCCATGCTCGTA
>PULU01000107.1 GCA_003551065.1 Thermoplasmata archaeon
GAATCACCATAGATACCGGTAACATTCCAGGTACCTGTGAATTCAGAAGTATATTCGTTATCTAAAAAGCTACCACCAGCTTCCTCATCTATCTCCCAGACCGTGTAATCCGTCACATCGGACACATAGTTACCGAACTCGTCATAAGCTTCAGCGGTGAACAAAGAAACATCTCCAGCCGAGATGTTGGTAGGGTCAGCTGATATCGATATGTAATCCACGCTAGGAGGTTTGACCTCCACGGTCACCGTGTTGGTTAGTCCCTCATAGTAACCAGTAACATTCCAAACACCTGCGATCTCAGAAGAATAAACGTTATCGAACCATACACCTTTTGCTTCCTCATCGATGGTGACCTCGGTCTCATCTGTTACGTTGAAAACGTTATCATACTCGTCCTGGGCTTCGGCAAAAAACGAACGGTGATCACCTGCCTGTACAGAGCTTCCATCCGGGGAGACCTCTATAGATACAGGATCCGAAGGGGTCACCTCGATAAAAACAGGTTCGGATAAGATGCCTTCGTATTCGGCCGTAACCGAGTACTCACCTATAGAAGTCTCAAAGAACTGTCCACCTCCATCAGCACCGCTCCATTCGAAATCATTATTATCCGAGGTGATCACATTACCCTGGTCATCCACAGCTTCCGCTGAAAAGTCTATCGGTTCTCCAGCACTAGTTTCCTGAGGTTCATCAGGACTTAAAAGGACTTCATAGACCTCTCCAGCCTCAACATCTAGAAGCACGGTCTCTTCCATATCGTTGTACTCCCCTGTAACGTTCCATGTACCCTCTACCTCGGATGTGTAAACGTTGTCATCCAAATCACCTCCGGCTTCCTCCTCTATGGACCAGTTGGTCTCATCGGATACATCATCGATCTCATTATCGAACTCGTCGTACAGGACCGCAGAATAGATCACATGATCTCCTGCGGTGAGAACGTGATCTTCTGGTGTTATGGAAAATCTATCGATGCCTGCAGGTTCTACGTTGAAACTATTGCTACTACCAGTTATCGATCCATCATCAGAATCCGTCGCTGTGATCTCTATATCGTTCATGGCTTCCGTTATCTCGACTTCCCCTTTCCAGTTCCCTTCTGAGAACTGTAAAGTATCCTGTGGTTCAAGGGTCCCCGTTGTATCCTGGAGTGTAGCAGTACCGTTATAATCGGTGACCATGTTATCGTAGCTATCATAGGCACTTATGTTCACCTCGAAGGACTCTCCAGCCACCTGGGGTGAATCTATGTTGTCAAACCCTAGATAATTCGCCGGGCCTGGTTCTATTTGAAAAGAGTGTCCCGACGACTCGTTCCATTGTCCCTGTACATCCTCAGCTAATATGGAATATGTATAATCTCCTGCCGACATGTAGGTATCGTTGAAGTAAAAATGATCCTGATCGAGCTGATCCATGCTCACGTTATGATGAGAACCATCAGGTCTCGTTATGTTGGCCCGGACGTTGGCCAGGCCGGTCTCAGAAGTAACATCACAGGATATATTGACATTATCACCGGCGGTTCGCACATCCGGATCCGCTGATACGTTGGATATCTGGGGCGGATCGAAGAACTCGTGCACACTGTAACTGAAATTCTCGATGGAAGTGTTATAGGGTGGTGCGCCCCATATAACGTAATTATTCTCTCCGGGACTTATTCTTGAAGTGTAATAGTTCACGGTCCATGTAGATCCATCAAGCTGGGTGGCACCCAGTTGTTCGGTTGTGAAATTTGCAACCAGTGTTTCAGGTGGTGGTGGAGGAGATTGATTCGTTCTGTTCTTATACAACCTTACCACCACCGAATCCGTCGGTTCCATGGAATATTCAGTGCTGTTCCAAGTGTTGTTTTGGATCCCTTCACCTTGACCCGTCCTATTTACCACAGCCACCGCCTCGCCATCAGTTAACTCGGTTTCAGTATGGTTTTCATGCCTGATCCATACCCTTATCCCATAAATATGATATTCACCACCTGTTTCTAATGGTACTGAATAGGATTCATTATCTGACTGGTTAATATCTAGGTGATAAGCTGTGAGATTGTTGACACTCTTCTCTTCAGGTACCCCTCTAAAATAAAGCGTTTCGTTGTATTCTTCCTGTAAATTTTCACGGGGTGAAATATCATCTAGATCGCTTTCTAGATGGTGACCTTTGGTTGTTTCCAAAGGTGATATGAAGGCTGAACTCTGTAAAAATAAAAGAATACATATCAGACCGGGAAGTATCATCTTTTTTTTATTATCCATCAATAAGACCTCTTCAAGATGAAAGTATGATTTGAAGTGTATCCATCATGTGATCTATCCGGAGTGTTTAACATTATTGTTAGATAGTTTCATTTAAATTTAAAGTTTATGCAGTGTTGATAAATTAGTTGATAGACTGGACAACGGCTCAACTTTCATAACGCTTGATGAGGGATTCCAGCTTCTCAGCATCTTTACAGTTTCCCTTGGACCTGCACCATTCTATCATCTTCTTGGCAAAGGTAAGTACCTTATCCTCCGGTACTTCTTCCTCTAGAGTGTACCTATCTATACCACTATCTTCGAACATCTCGTCCATCATCGAGTAATCCAATTCTTTAAAACTCGAAGAGACTACGAATAGACTACCGAGTAGATCTTTTGGATCATCGATGGTTTGCTCAGATAGGGTCTTATCGAGACTTTCCGCTCTCTTGGGCATCTTGAATAGTACCCTTGAAGCTAGTTCGTTGAAGGCACTATCGACCCTGCGGCCGGTCTTGGCGGAGGTGAAAAATACGTGGTTCACATCTTTGTGGATGTCCTTTGAAACTTTATCTTCAGTTAAATCAAGATCATCAAGATCCATCTTGTTGATAGCTAGTATGATGGGGTTGTCCGAACCTGCTATCTTCTTATATTTAGGTATCCAGTAGGAGAATATATCGTCTAAAGTTTCCCTATTGGTTGCATCCGCCACAAATATGGCGCCTGAGGACCATCTGAAAGTTGATTCATGAACTGCCTCGTAAGACTTCTCACCCATCACATCCTGGATGATCAGTTTGACGGAAGCACCCACCACGTCAACATCCTTGGAATAAAAACTCGTTCCTATGGTCTTAAGGTATTTCTCCCCAAAAACGTCCTTAACAAATCTCAATATAAGCGAAGTTTTTCCCACGGCTGGATTACCGAGCAGATTGACCTTCTTCTTAACTTTACCGTAATACATGGATTATCCCCCAAAATAAAATGATCTGACTGATGTAGCACATCCTAATAGCCATATCCTCAATATAGATCTTATCATCCACCGGATTATTGTCGATATGAGTATTAAGATTTTTGGTAGGCAGGATATATCTGTCAATTTTTAGAACATATCTAAGAAATCTTTTTAATAGTAAAAGCCTTTGTGGATAGCATGGAGATGGATCTCTCTGCTACGGAACTGTTCCTTTCCTACATCGATGGTGAGATCGACATCGACGAAGTCTGGGATCACGATGCTTACAGGATAATAAGAGAACACGCTGAGAAGCTCAGAGGTGGATTGAAAAAAGAGCAGATAGAGAGAGCGGTGAGGGGAGAAAATAGCGGTTACTACGGTGTCTCGGATTTAAAGGAAAATCGGGAGAAGATCGAAGAACTGATGGATATATTAAAAGGGAAAAAGGATAGTTGGTTGAAAGCTATCGAAGATGAGCTCCATAGAGTGGTACCCCATGAGGATAAAGATATCACCATCTACACGGTGTTCGGGTACGATATAGGCATCGGACTCGAGGATGGTGTGTGTGTAAATCTGAACGAGTGGCTGTTCTTCCATGATCCTCGTCAGTTCCTTTATCTAGGTATACACGAATGCAGTCATACCTTATACAGCAGGATACACGGTATACCAGATATAGATGATATGAAAACTAATGAAGATAGGATATCTTTCTTCAATACTTTTCTACAGACTGAAGGCTATGCAGTTTACACTCCGTTGAAGTTGAGACTCGAGGATGGATACACGGGCTCTGAAGAGCATTTTATCACCGCCGATTATCAAGTGGCCTCAGATGATGAAAGGATGCGGATGGTAGTGAAAGATCATGACGAACTCCGTGAAGATCTAAAAGATTCAGATAACTGGTCTATTCAGGAGTACATGAACCGAGCTTTCGGTGAGAAAAGATTCACCTATCGTGTAGGGTGCAGTATGGTGGATCAGATCGAACAGGAGAAGGGTATAGACGAAGTCAGAAAGGCTTTCTACATGGATGCAGACGAGTTCGTGGATAGGTATGACCGGCTCTTGGACGTGTACAGGTGATCAGGACTTTGGATTTATAAATATCTAAAAGCTTGATCATCACATGTACGATAAGATCTCTGCGGAGGAATTGAAGAAAAAGATGGAGCGGGGAGAGGATATACAGGTCATAGACGTCCTCTCTGAAAAGAGCTATAAAAATAGACACCTACCCGGTGCTGTGAACATACCTTACCGAGAGATCGGAAAACGTAGGGATGAGATCGATGAAGATAAAGAGATCATTGTTTACTGCAACGATAAGGACTGCGATGCCAGTCCCATAGCGGCGGGAAAACTCGTCAAACTGGGATTCGAAGATATTACGGATTTCGAAGGCGGCCTTTTAGAATGGGAAAAGGCTAGATATGATCTCGAATAGATGATAAGTTGATCCTATTTACGATCGTGATAAATGTGTGTAAGTTTGATAAGGTGAAAAAACAATGAAGCTAAGTATCAAGAAAACCTCTCTGTTTCAGTCACTGACGAAGATGTCATGGGATACTACAGGGTCCAACACAACGAAAAAAGTTGAAATATGTTAGACACCCTTTTTATATGTATGGCAGCTCAGACAAAGAAAAAAGTCGAGGTCTCCATAGATATTTGGGAGGAACTTAAGGAGATAAAAAGTCCAGGAGAAAGTTACGACGATCTGTTGAAACAGTTGATAAAAGAGTATAATAGACAGGAACTTCAGAAAAAAATGAAAAAGGCTGAAGAAGCTGACAGAGAGGAGTTAGTGCCTTTAGATGAGCTATGATCTGTTCGTAACTCAAGAAGTCCAGAGATCAATCCAA
>PULU01000153.1 GCA_003551065.1 Thermoplasmata archaeon
ACCCTTTCTGGGTTCTCAAATATCTTTACTATCAATTCTTCAAGTTTATCGAAGATTTCGTCGTAATTATTTTGATAATATCCTACCATCTCATTATGCTGTTCCTTACCTTCAACTTCTGAAATTGCCTGTGGTGAGCAGAATGCGTTGGCTAGCCCTTCCCCTACAAGATAGGTGAAAAGATGTGCTAGGTGTCGTACCTTTTTATCATCAGAATCTTTATATTCCTGGATACGTGGATCTTTTTCCCACCAGTACTCTGCACCCATGTGATGGAGTTCATGAGAGAAAGTTTCCTCAGACATCAGAGAAGGATCGAAGTAAACTAAAGACAGATAGACCGTTCCATAACGAAACATCCCGCCGTTGAATCCATCTATGGTCACTACTAGAACCGGTTCTAGTTCAGTACCCTCTGGTAAGTACTCCCTAGCTTTTTTAACCGTCGATACCCAATCATATTTTTTTATCTCTTCTAAAGATGATCTCATCCCCTCCTGGTCTTCCACAGCCATCCTCAATCCATAGTCGATCTTCTGTTCCCATAGTTCTTGTATCGTCAGTTCATCTCTTTCAGATTCGTAATCCACCCCATCATGTAATTTGCTCAAGATTCGCTTAAATTTCGATTCACTATCCTCTATCCAATCGTATGCTTTCAACCAGCGCTGGATATCAGGATGATCAACGATCTCATCGATCTTATTTTCTTCTAACTTTCGCTCATCGATGGATTCCAACTTATCGAGTAAGAGATAAACTCCATCTGTTCTTATATCCATATCAAAATTTTGTTTATCATTACACATAATAATACTCTCCGATCTTTTTCTGTTCTCTATCTTTTCTCGAACCCGGTTTATTTATTCGAGGTCTTCCAGTATCTGGATCCCGTCTAAAAGTTATATCGATATCTTTTAAGAATTCATTCATCCCTTCATGCATGCTGAGTGGTTGATGAACATTGCCGTACTCTCCGGGAACACCTTCGAATACCTGTAAACGATCTGCTATCAGGTCTATCAGATATATGTCATGATCGATTACTAAAGCAGGGATCTTTTTGTTTTCAGAATGACGGCGGATAGCACGGATAGCTAGAACTCGCTGCTCTACATCCAATTGAGCGGAGGGTTCATCGAAAAGATATATATCCGCTTCCTCAGACAAACAGGCAGCTATCGCGACCCGCTGATGTTCCCCTCCTGATAGTTCATCTAGTTCCTGTTCCTTGATCTGATCCAACTTAAGGGGTTCCGCTATTTCACTATCCCAATAGGACGTTCCAAAATCTTCAGAATTTCTACGAAGAAAATCCTTGACGGTTATCGCCCAGTCTAAATCAATATATTGAGGATTATAGGCTACTTTCAGATCAAGATCAATACCAGCATCGTCAGGTACTAGATGCCCTGCGAGTAACTCGGCAAAAGTGGTCTTACCGATACCGTTTGGACCTAAAATACCAGTAACTTTTCCCGACTTAGGTGCAGGAAGTCCGTACAATTTGAAGGCGTTCTCACCATATCGATGGATGGGGTTCTCATCCAGTTCTGAAGGTAGATTTATGATCTTTATGGCATCGAAGGGGCATTTGTGTACACAAATACCGCATTTCTCACCTAAACATATCTCTTCGGAGATCCGTACCTGTTCCGGCTTACCGGCTAACCTCTCTGGTTCGTCTGCTTCCCGTCGAAGTGTTATACAAGGCTTACCGGCACGATTAGGGGGGCAATAATTAACACATTCATAATTACAATGATGCGGCTTAATTCTGTCAAGATCAACAACGGCTAAGCTATCTTCTGGCAAACCATACCTCCGTTATCACTGCCCCGATATATGTTCAACATACTTTATAAATAGTTTGTAGAGCTGGATGAGATCTTTATTTTGCCCCCTCGACTGAAGATCATCGATATCTTAGGCTCCAAAAACTGATGCAGCTTATCGATAACTGGTTGATTGGAGATATATTTTATCTTCAAAAGTTGAGGGCTACCAACTTTTTAGTGAAATAGGAAGGTCTCAGATCTAAGGTAAATTCTCTGAATGATCCGAACTCTTTTCTAATGTAGGTCCCTAACACCTTCATCATCAATCTAGTAGATCTTCCACTACGGGAGCTCTTGCTATCTCCTCATCTGGGAGTTCTAGCAGTTCGTCTGGAATCGCTTCCTCTATATCTATGCCAAGGCGTTCTGCTACACCTTTCGCCCATCTTGGATTCGCCTTGTAAAAATGTACTAGTTGTCGTTTCTGAATAGTTTCGTCTACAGGTTCCATGTCTTCAGCGAAATTGTCCATAAGATGTTGACGCTGCTCTTCATCCATAACTTTTCGGAATAGATCGCCGGGCTGCTTGAAGTTGTCTATACGTTCTTGAGCCTCATAACGATCCGCATCTCCTGAGATCTTAAGAGGGGGTTCTTTAACTGAGGGATCTTCTACAGGTCCACCAAAACTGTTCGGCTCGTAGTTAGGCCCTGAACCAAGATTTCCATCGCTACGCATGAATCCGTTTTGATGGTAATTGTTCTTTTCCGCATTCTTAGGCCTGTTCACAGGTATATTCTCAAAATTCACACCTAATCGATAGCGATGTGCATCGTCGTATGATGGGATCCGTCCCTGCAGCATCTTGTCGGGGCTGTGTGCTATACCGGGGACTACATGAGCCGGGGAGAATGCAGCCTCTTCAATATCCTGGAAGAAATTATCTGGGTTTTCGTTTAATTCTAGGGTGCCTATCTCCATCAAAGGATAATCATCATGGGGCCAGACTCTAGTAAGATCAAAAGGATTGATATGATAATCCTCCGCTTCTTTCTCAGACATTATCTGAGCCTTAAGTGTCCACGTAGGATAATTTCCCTCTTTTATCGAATCCCAAAGATCCTCTCTATGGTGGTGTGGATTTTCTCCTGCAAGTCGTTTAGCTTCTTCAGGGTCTAGATTTTCGATGCCCTGATCAGTTTTGAAATGAAATTTGACCCAATAACGTTCTCCTTCTTCATTGTATAATGAGAAAGTGTGACTAGAATATCCGTTCATATGTCTCCAACTCTTAGGGATACCTCTATCACTGAAAAGTATAGTTATCTGATGCAGTGATTCAGGACTCAATGACCAGAAATCCCATTGAGGTGTGGGATCGTTCAGTCCGCTCCCGGGAAGTTCCTTCTGCGTGTGGATAAAATCAGAAAATTTTGATGGATCTCTTATGAAAAACACTGGAGTGTTGTTACCAACTAGATCCCAGTTTCCTTCCTCTGTGTAAAATTTAACAGCGAATCCACGTGGATCCCGCACTGTATCCGGTGAGCCCCGGGAGCCAGCTACAGTCGAAAAACGTACGAAAACATCCGTTTCTTTTCCTTCCTCCGAAAAAAGATCCGCCATAGTGTATTTACTTATCTCATCATTAGTTACGGTAAAAGTACCAAATGCACCTCCACCTTTTGCATGAACTATTCGTTCTGGTATCTCCTCTCGATTGAAGTGGGCCATCTTTTCTAGATAGTGGTAGTCTTCCATCAAAAGAGGGCCTTCGGGTCCAGCGCTCTTAGAATTCTGATTATCGGGAACCGGTTCTCCCGAGTTTGTTGTGAGCGTTTTCCTTTTTTCATCATCTCCTTCCTCAACCTCTTCATATTTCTCTTCCTTTGCCATTTAAAATCACCGGGCTGAATACAACGTGATCCTTTTATTTGTAATTTTTCTCCTCGGCATCACGTCAACTTTTGCAGGACTCAATCCTCCGCTCACTCGAAGCAATTTATCGTAATTTCGTTGATTTTTAGGAAGATTGGAAAGAGGGTAAAATAAATTGATTTGGTATCAAGATGATAACGAGATCCATATCCATCTATTGCTTAAATCGATAATATGAGGTAACATATTTTGATGTTTAAAGATCTTCTTATGCAGAAAATTTTTTTTACAGGCACTAACATATTTAAACCACAGTTTGAGGAAGATATGAGAGATTATGAGACTATAGATAGCGATTCATCCTTAGATATATCAACTAATCCCTTAGTAAGGATCATCTTGTTTATCGCCGGGACTTTTTTCCTAGTGATCGGTATGATCGGGATAGTAGTGCGTCTGTTACCTACTACACCTTTCTTACTATTGTCTGCCGCTTGTTACTCAAGGAGTTCCAAGAGGTTCCATAGATGGGTGATGAACAACAGGTTGTTCGGTGATTACATCAGCAATTACATCGAAGGGAGAGGGATCTCTTTGAGGATCAAATTCTTGGTTCTCCTTGCATTATGGGCCACAATCTTGTTTTCGACTTTTTACATTGTGGACATGTTCATCGTACGGATTTTGTTGCTTGTCATCGCAGTCGGAGTTTCTGTACATATCTTAACTCTCCCCACATTTTCCCCGTCAAGTGGTGATGAAAAAATCAAATCAACTGATAATTCAATCAGAAATCGATGAGATGTTTTACACCCTATCAAACCAAATGAAATCAATTTTTTTTCGATTATTTTCTTTGACTATATCTTTTGTAAAAGGGTGCTGCAATGCAGGCTGCAAAGAGTAAAGTAAATATGATCAAGATACCTAAATTATCGAAGTCGGTACCGATGAGATAACCGTGGAAGAATATGAACACCAATGCTAGGTACATGAGGGAATGTACACTTCTCCAATATTCCTTTATCTTTCTTCGTAGAAAAGCTCCTAGCACGGCGATGTATATTACGAAGAATGCCGGCCTTCCAGCTAATTCCCAAAAAACTCTCCATCCTGAAACATCCGGTACGAAGACCGAAATATCGCTAGCTTCGACAGCAAAAACTACAGGGTGTATCGTTGCACCAGCCAATCCTAAAGCACCAAAGATGTGGTGTAAGGATTGGAAAGGTTTACCGAATATCTGATATACCTCTCTCACGAAGGGGGTTAATAAGACAGAGATCGCTAAAAAATAGAAACCGGTCAATGCGAAAA
>PULU01000047.1 GCA_003551065.1 Thermoplasmata archaeon
GCCTGAGTTCAACGGGTCTCCATTCGCTCTTATGATGTTCCGCATCCAACCAGTTTGCGATATCCTCCGAGTTCCTTATGGTTGCTGATAAAGCTACGATCTGTGCTTCTGGGTTGACCTGTTTTAATTTGGAGAGTGTCACCTCTAGAGTTGATCCTCTTTCTCTATCATTGATTAAATGGACCTCATCTGCGATGACTGCATTGATCTCTTCTAACCAATCTACGTTCTGTCTGAGAAGAGAATCTGCCTTTTCGGATGTTGCAACAATAACATCTGAGTACATCAAAGATGGATCAGGGTTATCGTAATCACCCATCGAAACATCTACTTGTATACCCAGGTCCTCGAACTTTCTGAGATCCTCGACTTTTTCAGAGGCTAGAGCTCTTAACGGTACGATATACAGGGCTTTACCTCCCTCTTCAATGACCCTTTTGATAATAGAAACATAGGCTAGAAGTGATTTTCCTGAAGCCGTTGGAAGTGCAAAAACGCAGCTCTTCCCGGATATCACATCTTCGATACCTTCGGCTTGTGGTGGATAAAGCTCTTCGATACCATCTGATTTGATTATTTCCTTCGCATCTTCATGGATGTCAAGTTCGTCGATCTTCATGTATCTCAGTCTTCAATCTGGACCCATTAACTTACCTAATACTAATAATTGATTGTTATAACAGCTGACATACTTTAGTCAGCACATATATTATCACTATCTTTAACATCTTTAGTCAGTCTTAACCACGGTTCCATATCAGCCATCTCGAAGACTTTTCCTGCTTTGCTGATGTACTCTTTAGATCTTTTCTCGTCTTTCTCCTCTAAATATTTTCCTAAGTAATATCTAGTTTTGGCCAATTCAAGATCAAAACCACTTTCCTTCAATATTTCTTCAGACTTCTCTAACTCAGCCAAGGCCTTTTCCTTACATCCTTTTTCCCAGTATATCTCTCCTAATGTTCGAAGGACTATGGCTTTTTCCCTGGTCGATCTTATCTCTTGACATATTTCAAGAGCTTTTTTACCTAATTCCTCGCTTTTTTCTAGAGAGCCTTTTTTTAGATAGATTTCTCCAAGATCAGCGTAAGTTTCAGAAGTTTGAGCCTTATCTCCGCATTCTTTTGACGCTTCTATACTCCTTTGATAATAATCTTTGGCATCATCCAAGTTCTCCTTCCATTTAGATATGTTTCCTAAACTTCTAAGGTTTATAGCCCTACAAAAATTCTCACCTAATTCTTCAACTATCTCAAGGCTCCGTTGGTGATGATCGATAGATTTATCGAGATCACCTTTCTCTACATAGACTAGGCCCAGGTTCACCAAGGATAAGGATATACCGTATCTATCACCAGTTCTTTCTTTACTCTCATAACTTTCGATATGATTTTCTATCGCTTTATCCAACTCGGCTTTATGGTAGTAAACCCGGCCGATGTTGTTCAATAAAGCATTTTTCATAGATATATCTCCTACTTTTTCGTTGATCTTTAGCGCTTCGTTGTAAAATTGGAGAGTTCGGTCTATATCGATATTTTCAAACAAGATCCCCAAGTTGTTCAAGGTCTTTGTTAACTCTTTTAATATCCCTTCTTCCTCCCTTATCTCCCTGGCTTTACTCAGATATTTTTCAGCATTTTCATAATCCTTGGTATAAGTATGTAATGTACCAAAATTATGATATGCCTGTGCGATAGCATCACTATCTTTGATATTCTCAGCAGTTTTTATCTGATCTTTAAAGATTTCTTTGGCTTTCTGATATCGTGACCGTCTTAAAAATATCCATCCTTTTTTATCTAAGAGATGAGCCTTCGACTTAGAATCTTTTTCGTCCAATTCTAAACCGTGTTCTACCATTTTTAGTGCTTTTTCATACTCTGCTTGTTCCTCCCAATTCATACTTAAATCGCTGTAGATCTTTTGTTTTCTTTCGACTTCTATTGAGACACTCAAAGCTTTGTGTAGATAATCCCTAGCTTCCTCATACTCACCTAGTAACGAATATGCATGGGCGATCTTTTCATATATTCTGACCCGATCTATGTCCACACCTTCGGTCTTTTCAGCGATAGATATCACTTTTTTGTACTTATCTATAGCATCTTCGTGAGAATACATCTTTTCAGCTACTTCGCTAGCCTTCAAAAAATATTCTAGAGAACGATCGTATCTCTCTGCCTTTAGATAATGAGTACCCAATACATGATAATTGATATTCCTTTGCTTAGTATAATAACTCAGTGTAGCCTCAGCCACTTTAAAATGGAGTCTTTTCCTCTCGAGCCATTTACCGATACCGTTGTAAACGATGTTTTTGATCAGATCATGTGAAAAATAAAGGTCGTCATTTTCATCATCCTCCTTCAATAACCTGTTCAATACGAGCTCATCTATATCATCAAGTAGTTGCATCTCATCTTCTTGAAATATGGATTTAAGTAGGTTATATGGTATTTTTTCCCCGATAACACTACATATCTGTAAGACCTGTCTAGCATAAACATCTAAACGGGATATCCTTCTTTCAACTACTTTCTGCATGAGTTGTGGTGATTCAAATCTTTCTTGTTCCTGACTGGAAAAATCATCTTCTTCTAAATAACCTTCCTCTTGCATCTGCAGGATACTTTCTTTGATGAATAAAGGATTACCCTGTGTTAAATCATGGACACTCTTTGCTAGATCAAAGGATACTTTTTCTTTATCTAAAATAGCTTTGATCATCTCCCGAGTATTTTGGATATCAAAATGGGATAGATCATATTCGGTAAAAAGGTTCTTTCTCGACATCTGCTGTTTCGTATCCAAGAAACCTTCCCCTGGTATCGCATCGCCAGGGCAGTAGCACCCTATCATTAATAGAGCGCTTTCGCCGATACTATCGGATAGATAGTGAAATAAATTCAAAGATCCTCTGTCTGCCCAATGTATATCATCGATGATCAACATCACGGGCTGCTCTTTAGAAAGCTCTCTTAATCTTTTATATGTTTGAAAGAAAAATGCCTGTCTGTATGCATCGAACATATCCTTATCCCTATATCGTGATATCTCGTGGTTGTCAACAGATCCTCTAAACGAGATCATATCTATATCAGAAAAAGCTTCAAGGAAAGCCGTATATGGTGTAGACTCGTTGTATTCACACACACTTTCAAAGGATATGAAGCCTTTCGATGATGACATATTTTTTATCTCTTGGATCAAAGATGTTTTACCTATACCCGGTTCACCAGATACGAATATCGTACTAGGTTTTCCTTCACTAACTTCATCCAATGTTACATTGAAAACTTCCAATATTTCATCACGATTTATAAACGGAAGTGAGGCTTTTTCATTCATCATCTTTATCAACCAATTTAATCTAACAAATGATGTTATATACTATAGGTGCTGATAGTATTTATTTTATGCCATTTAGACCGAATCCGTGGTTCCCAAAGGATAAATATATCACGGCTAATTCAACATATGATGGCTTACAAAAACCAGCATCGTTTGAAAAAGAAAAAGCTCGAAGAGTTTTCAAAATCTTTGAGAGAATATCTCGGCGATTCACCTTTTGATACAGACGATCAAGTCGATATTGCTGATTCATCCGATGGAAAAGTACTGTTGATGAAAAAAAAACCCGTTGCGGCCTTCTTCGATGAGGATGTATTCCCTACCATAGAAGGTCTACTGAAAACTGATGCTGATCGTTCTTTCATAACTGTAGATATGGGGGCTGTTAGATTCGTTTATAATGGTGCCGATATAATGGCACCAGGTATAGTTGATGCTGACGAAAACATAAAAGAAGGTGATCTAGTTTGGATCAGAGATGTGGAACACAAAAAACCTTTGGCTGTAGGTAGAGCTATGACAGACGGTTCTACTATGATAGAGTCCAACAAAGGTAAGGTTGTCAAGAGTTTACATCACGTGGGCGACGGTAAATACAGATGATCTCAAAGTTCCTTTTTTAACTCATCTATTATCTTGACTGGTGAAGGATCCCTTTCGTACAACAGCGCTAGATAAACGCTAACATAATCACCAAAATAGATAGAGTAAAGGATCCTAGCGAGCTGAGTATCACCTTTGGCATACAACTCTATGATATCACTACTTTCTTTCTCGAATACCAACTCTTTGGTCAACTTTATCCTTTTATCGATCCTCTCGTCCTCATCTTTGTGTCTAAGTAATATAGGTATGAATTTGCCTGCATTTTCATCGCCCTTCCACCCTACTATCTCGTTATGGTTCATCTCTGGAAAAGCTCCATACCATGACATGACTTCCGCATTCTCGTTGAACTGAGTGTGCCATCTATTGGCCACGGCGTTGTAGATCGAATGTCCATATATGACAGGTATCTTACCCTTTATCCTGGTAGCGATCTGTTTCGCAGGATTATCTTCTTCAGGGATGCTGCATTTTATCTTATCTCTTAACTTCTTCAATTCCTCGACGGTATCAATGATAGCTACATCCGAATCATAGATAAGCATCTCAGTGAGTATTTTTAGGACGGGGACAAACAAAAATGCTATTGCTTCTCTTGGGTGATATCCTTCAGGTGCCTTCAGGAAGACCACGCCTTTTTCCTCACATAGTTTCTCGAGCTCGCCATCTGAACTGATACCTATGACTTTAGCCCCTCTCTCCATAGCCATTTTGGCAGCGCTGAGAGTCTCTTCCGTATTACCCGAATATGAGATCACAAATACTAACGTATCCTCATCTACAAATGAGGGAATACTATAGTCTTTGTTGACATGGATAGGAATCTTGATCCTGTTTGCTAAAAAACTCTTCAATATATCTCCAACTATAGCAGATCCTCCCATCCCTGTGACAA
>PULU01000104.1 GCA_003551065.1 Thermoplasmata archaeon
ATTCCTCAATAAAGATTTCTAAAGCTTCTACAAGGGATTTTTTGGCTTCCTCTATTGTCTCTCCAAAGCTGGAAACATTTAATGAGGGACAAAGTGCTACATAGATGTCGTCTTCCTTAAAAATTTCAACCTTAATATTTAGCTGCTGCATTTTTGACCACCTCCTGCTGGACTTAACCAGATATTTAGAGCACGCATCACCTTTTGACAACCCTGTTGATCCTGCTTCACCCCACCAAGCCTCTTAATCAGCTGCAAAGCAACCTTCACGAAGGGTTTAAGGGGAAGAACTAAATCAACCCCGATGTTTTCTGATGAATCATTCATAAAAAGATCTTCAAAGCCCTCAAAGCTGTCAGTCACAGTCAATTTTACTTCGCTGTCCAGAACCTGTAAGTGCTTTCGGCCGCACTTGATCTTGGCCTGCTTTCAAGTTTAGTTGTGACAACCTAAAATTGACCACCCTCAAGTCAGTGGCTTACTCCTGAAACCTTGTCATAAAAAACAAGAACCACGCCAAAGACGCGTGGCAGGCATAGATTGACAGGATAAGCAATCAGCGGCCCCGGTGAAATCAGCTGCGCTGTCCTTCGGAATTTCACAGAGCAAGCCGGAAGCCGCAGATTGCATTAACCATCCAGCACTCACTTTCTTCCGACATTTATGAGTGCCGGAAAAAAGTGAGTGCTGGAGTGACAACCTTTTGGCCTGGCTTCCGGCCAGGACAAAATGATTTTTCTCTTAATCCATCTCTTAATCTATGCCTGCCACGCGTCTTTGGCGTGGTTAATCCTGCCTGCCCCGTGTATATTCTTTCAATACACTGGGGTCAAATAGCTCTTTTCTTTATTGGGTTGTGGGCCAGGCCCGCGTTAGAGCATAGAACCTTAGAACTGCTTTTTCCATATCAAAATGGCGGTTCCAAGACTCAAAATCAAGCAAAAAACGAACTTTTCTCAAATATTTTCAATATATTGGCTGGGTCAGACCCGAATAAAGCAAATTCACTCCGGCAGCCAGGCGCAATCCACCCAGTGCTCTATATAGCGTTTCACAAAGTCCTTCATCTCCCGGATGTTGGCCGCAGGTTCGCGGCAGGCCCGGGCACAGGTAGAAACGACATCCCGGTAGAACTCCGGAGCTACAGCCCTGATGCCTTCATAATTCAAAAGCAACTTCGGAAGGCGCTCTGTGATTTTGGCTCCGCGAGGTGCCATCACAATGCTCGGAGGCTCACCATACGTGTTGATCAAAATGTATCGCCAACTTGGGTCTGCGGGTCCCTGGCGCGGGACAATTTCACAGGGGCATGCATCCCCGCCGCCGGAAATGGATTCGTAGATCTCCTTGATGGCCTGGGGTTTGTGGGCCACCAGGGCATAAGGTCCGACCCCTGCATAAACACCCATGCTTTTGTCGTATTCGATGCCGAGCAAGGCTTCCAGGTCAAAGCGTGCATGCCGGTCAAGGGGAGTTTTCCCTGAGATAAACCATTGAAGTTGCCGCAGGGTGATCCCGGCACACCCGGCAATCTCTGCGGGCGGATTGGGCCAGCACGCCACGAGGTTCCTGGCGATTTCGGCCGCGTTGTCCCAGTCACTGTCGGTCCAAAAATCATCGTCGTCTATATCCTCCGGTACCATCTCACCTGTCAGCAGCCAGGTACTGCCATCAAACCCGTCGTGGTTGAAATATCGGGGCTGATCAGGGGGTAGAGAAGTCTCCCAGGATGACAGCCATGGACCGGGTTCCCAGTCGAGTCCACCGGTCACTGTCGGCACCGGAACTCGTGCTGGTAAAGCCAGCCAGCATTGGATCCTGTCTACAACCTCACGGCTGTGCACGCCCCTGAGAATACGACCACCACTGACAAAAAAATCGTGGTCTTCTTGAGCGTTTCGGCAAAGGTCCTGTACGGACCCGGCAAGAGACCGGTCTTTTCCGTCGTGCTTCCTCGGCAGCCACCGGCTGGAGTCCTGGGCGGAGCGCAGGGAAGCCGGAAGGGATTTCTCTTTTGCACCGGCGACCTCGACCTGAACTCCGATTTTTGCCATTTCCTCAGCCAGTTCAGGGCTGGCCGCCGCCAGGTGACGGTTGACCCGCAGAATGTCCGGTTGGCCATTCAAGCCCTCGGCATTACCCCACGCCTCCAGAAGAACATCCCGGAAGGGTCTGGGCTGATCGACCGGAGTGAAGGTCATCCACCGAATGGGTAACCCGGCAACGGTCAATCCATAAAGTATGAGCGGGCTGAGCCCGTATCGCCCTGCATCCTTGAGCCTGATCGGGTCCCGCACTGATACGATGCCATGCTGCGAGTGGTGAAAAAGGAACTTGGCTATCGCAACGTAAAAATGATGCTCTCTTGGTGATGGCTGCGTCTGCTGATTCATGCTCCCTCCTGGGGAAATGCGAGCTTTCCCCGAGAATTATTGTAAAGTACTCCTGTCATTTTCCGGGTCAGCCCGACGGTTTCACTTTGCCTGGGGGAAAATATCTATTGGCTCTGATCATGTTTTCTTACATCTATGTTTTTGGCCCTGTTCGACCCCGAGTCTGAACATAGATCTGTCATTCTCATAAACTTTCCAGCCTGTGGAGCCATCGGTCCAGCCACGGGCATTTACTCCGCAGAGTGGAAAGCCCTACTTCTTGGACTGTCAAAACCCCACATGCAACCTTGTCGTAATTGGACACAAGCTGAATAATCCTCATGGAGGGAGCATTTTCCGGAGAATCGTCAATCATCTCCACCTGTCCAGCAAAACTACTCTTTATCTCTTCCAGTTCTCTGGTGATTTTCTGGGAAGAAACGGTCATACCGGTGACACTCTGTATGACTCGGGCTGTAGTTTCGGGGTCAACAAAGAGAAGACTTTCAAATTCATGCAGTTGGACACAAGGATGAAACAAGCCTCCAAGTTCGGGAAGATCATCAATCAAGGCTTCTTCAACGTAACGACCTCGACTGGACAAGGGTTGTTTGGATGCATCATCTCGTCCCGGCCAGGAATGTGGCATCCGAAAATAATAGATTAAAAGGCTGACGTGCCGTCCTGTTCTTTGCCTGGCCAGACGTATCAGCTCTTTGCGATATACGGACCAGTTTTTCACACCACCTCGTTTTTGTTGCGGTCTTCCAGCCAGAGTACCCTGAACCGCCACTCCCCGGGATGCGATATAGGGGGCAACCACACTTTTGCAGAATTCTCGCTCGGTGTGACCCTCACAGAGTACAAGAACATCAAGCATAGTTGATCCCGCCCCCGACATTGCCCTTGAGCCATAACTCTCCCAGACTGAACTCCTGCAGCCATTCTGCCAGTTCTTTGCTGTCCAGGCGCGTCAGCCTGGTTGCGCCTTCTATCTGATCCACCGTTATGACCTGCTCAGGCTCGAATTCGCTTAAAAATATGGGAGCCTGGGTACAGATGATGATTTGCATCCTTGAAGACGCGGAGCGGACCAGACCCGCCAGGATAACCAGGGCCTCGGGATGCAGACCGAGCTCTGGCTCATCGATAATGATCGTGGAGGGAGGGCAAGGTTGAAGAAGCGCGGTGATCAGACATAAAAAGCGAATGGTCCCGTCTGAGAGATGACCAGGGGAAAAGATGTAGTCTTTGTCCTTTTGACGCCAGGTAAGGCGCACCTGATCCTCGGTTTTGTTCTTGCGCACTGTCAATTCAAAATCGTCAAAAAAAGGAGCCATGCGCTGCATTGTTCTGCGAATGACCTGATACGTTTCAGGATGTTTCTCTCTCAGGCCATACAAAAAAGCCGCCAGGTTTTCCCCATAAGGATCCAGCCTCTTGGTCTGCTCAACTCCGGAGTCCCGCCGCATACCTGCGGTCATGCTGGTGTCATGAAAATGATACACCTGCCAGCTGGAGACTGAATTCCATACGTACCAGTTGGTACCCAGCCTGGCAGTAAAACCGGGATCGTCTTTGCAATCCTTCAAAACCGATTCCAACCGTCCCTCAGCAAGGGTAAAAAGAGAGCCGTCCCCAGTATATTGGGTCTGCTCCTCACCTATCAGGATATCCCCTTCAGCAGTGGGCTCCAGGGAAAAGATGTAGCGGTTGTCACCGAAAGCAAGGTCTGCTGTGATCTGTTTCGTATATTGAACCCCGTTGAAAAAGTATCCATCTGCTGGACCAAACTTTTTTATGTATTTTTGAAGCCGCTGCTGCACCAACTCCCGCAACAGACGGAAGAACTCCACGACATTGCTCTTACCTGCTCCGTTGGCACCGATAAGAACATTCAGGTCATGGAGCTTAAAGCCTTCCAGGGATTCAAAAGACTTGAATCCGTAAATCGAGATCTTATCCAGCTTTTTGGCCATGTAAATTTGCTCCGCAAAAAGTAGCTGTAAGAGGATGGAAAGCTTACCCTTACAACCCTTTGGTTATCAAAAATTATCCACAGACCACCTGCTGCCTTCCGTATCAGATCCGGCTATCCCCGCCTCCCTTCTGATCACCAGCCACCCGGGCGGAGCATCCGGATTGATCTGCTCACCCACAATCAGCTCCGGATGCCTGTCCACGATATCCTGCAGCATGTCCTCGCTCTGGTACTCCTGGTGAGGTACCCTTTTCAGACTGCCGCTTTTATCCGGCAGAAAGATGCTATCCCTGGATACTTTTTGCAGTTGCATCATGCATGCTATGGGCATAATTTTTGAGTCGGCTGAATTAACATTTTTGGGCTGAAGATTCAGACCACGGTTTAATTTTATTAAGCAATGGGCCAAGAGTTCTTTCAGCGACTTCTGTATCGTATGCA
>PULU01000070.1 GCA_003551065.1 Thermoplasmata archaeon
GCTATCGACACGTTCAGGTATCCTCGTGTTTCCAAAAGTACCCTGGATGATCCCGCGACAACTTTGGATAAGTCGCTCTCTCCGACTATCAACTGGTTGACATCACGGATCGAAAGTAAAAGGGAATTGAGGTCCTCGATCTTCACCGACGCTCTACTTCGTTCCACTTCCTGAACGATGGCTTGAGCCAATACACCGTACAATGAACGGGGTTCGCCACCCTTCTGTATGTAACGGTCCGCCCCGAGATTAAGTGCTTCCATAGCCACCTCCTCTCTTCCTTTTCCGGTGAGCATGATGAAGGGGATATCGTTCTTCTGTTCCTCCCTGATTTCTTCTAAAAATTCCAGCCCATCCATCCCAGGCATCTGGTAGTCCGAGACCACTACATCGTATTCTTTCCTACTCATTTCTTCCAGCCCTTCTTTGGCTGAAGATGCTGTCTGGACTTCCATACTTTCATCTATCCTTCCCAAAAATATCTTTGCCTGGTCTAGTAGACCTCTTTCATCGTCAACGAGTAATACATACATCTATTCAACCCAATTTTGAATTACAATAAGATAGCGAAGAGGAACATATAGATTTATTGTATAAAATTCAAATAGCTCAGGCTTTCTTCAATGTAACTTGGAATCTAGCTCCCCCAATATCGGAATCATTCACTTCTATACTGCCGCCGTAACTATCGGCTATCTTTTTGACCATGTATAGTCCCAAACCAGTTCCTGCGTTATCTCCTTTTTTGAATCCTTTCTCAAATATCTTCTGTTTCACCTCATCAGGTATGCCAGAACCATCGTCTTCCACTATCACCAAGTATTCGTCCCCTTCAACTCGGATACTGACCCTTATCTCATCGCAATCCGAGTGTTTGACGGAGTTTTCTATCAGATTCGAGAAAAGTTCTTCCAATAATTCGCCACCTTTCACTTTACAGTCACATTCATCCATATCTATTTTTATACCCTGTTCATGAAGCTGGTCTTGATGTTCTGAGAACACTTTGTTCATGACCGAGCTAAGGTCCACCTCACCGATCTGCTTCTCTACTTCGATCTTCCTCAGATTCCTTATTTTCTCGATCATCTCGATATTCTCTTTGGCAGCACGTTCAGCTTTTTCCACATATTCTTTTACTTCCCCGGGTAGAGCATGATCTTTCAGCAGTTCTAGATATCCTTTTATGATCTGGTTTTTATTCGCGACGTCGTGTCTCAGTAAAGTGTGTAAAAAATCTTCCCTCTCCTTGATCTTGATCCTGTTGACAGCTTCGGAAACGTGGCTCATCAAAAGTTCAGCCATCCTTAGGTCTTCTTCATCGAAATGTTCATCTTCTATAGAAACTGCCTGAAATACGGCATAGTTACCTATGGGAACACTGATGCCTGAATTGATTTTGTCGTAAGTAGGGTTGACATGTTCATTTTCTTCTCTATGCTTGATGAGGAATGATCTTTTATCAAGGTATGTTTTTCCGGCAAGGCTATCATCGATGTATAATGGTCTATCTTCTAAAGAAGCATCTTCAGGGAATCCAGATGACCATGCGACCTCTTTCATCACATCACCTTCCGGGGTATTTATCGCACAGATATCGAAATCGAGTATCTCCTCTGCTGCTTTCACAGCGAAAGAATACACTTTATCCTCAGAGTCATAGGTCTGGAGTTCTGCACTGATCTCGTGGAGTTTCTCGATCTTCTTTTTATTTTCTTCGATGCTTTCCTCGACCACTTTCCGCTTACTGATATCCTGAGCGGTCACTATGATCCCGTTTATCTCAGGTTCGTCTAGATAATTGACCGCCCTAATTTCCAACCATATCCAACCATCTTTAACCTCCCCTCGTAATTCCATGCTGTACTCTTCTCCCGGACTTTCAAGTACTTTAGAAAACATCTCCATTGCATCTTCTCTATCTTCGGGATGAGCAAAATCTATGGCCTCAGCCCCCATGAATTTACTCGGTTCTAAACCCGTTACCTCGTTAAATGGATAACTGTGATACCTTATCTCACCTTTTTCATCGATCACGTTGATGAAGGCGGGAGTATGATCGAGATATCTCTCCTTACGTTTCAACTCTCTTTCCTGCTCTTTTCTTTCATTGATATCGGTGATCATCCCTTCAAGGTACTCTTCACCTTCAAACTCGACAACTCTCCCCCGTTCCCATACCCATTTGATCTCGCCCGATTTCGTTTCTATCCTGTATTCCAACTCAAAGGGGTCTTCATTTTCTACTGCTTCCTGTATCTCATCCTCCAATCCTTCCCTATCTTTCGGATGTATGAGTTCACCAAAAGAAACGACCTCGTTGTCTATCAATTCATCTACCTCGAATCCAGTGAGCTCGTAACATCCCTGACTCAGTAACTTCATGGTCCAATCTCCATCGTTCAAACAGCGATAAGCCATCCCGGGAAGATTATCAAAGAGCGTCTCTAACTGGCGATTTGTATTCTCAAGTTTCTTTTTGATCTTTATCGTTTCAGATATCTCCCTGATATTGCACTGTACAACTTTCTTTTCCCCAACATCATACGTATAACTGACGAATTCTACAGGGACTTCTTCACCTTCTTTGGTCTCAAGCGATAAATCTTCATAACGTACATAGCCTTCGTCGACCAACTCTTCGAATCTTCTCTTGTTCTCTACTATGCTTCCGAATGTTCCAAGTTCCCATAGTCTTTTTCCGATCAGTTCTTTTTTGGAATATTCGAGAATATTTTGTAAATATGGATTCGCATCTTCTATCTTTCCTGTCTCAGCATCTATGATCAGTATCCCGTCCTGTGGAGTTTCGAACAGCCTCCTGTACCTTTCTTCGCTTTTACGCAGCTTCTCTTCACCTTTGATCCTGTCTAGAACTAGCTTCGTATGGTGGATAAGCGTTTCTGCTAGTTCCAAATCATTTTCGTTAAAATGGTCTTTCTGTTCAGACCAAACCGTGAAAACACCGGAATTCCCCACTGGGACGCTTATGACCGATTTATAAGTTCCTCTATCGAGGTCAATGTGTTCTATATCATCGAGAAAGGACTCTCCTTCCCGATAAGTCTCTCCAGTTAGGCCTTCGATGGGATAATGTGTACCTTTTTCTCGCACGCCGCCGATGGTTGCTTTGACTTCGAATTCATTATCTTGAACTATATCTAAACTGCAGATTTCAAAGTCTAGTATCCGTACAGCCGCTTCTACTGTGAGTTCATACAACTTTTCTTCATCATCGACCGATTCTATCTCCACTGCAAAATCCTCAAGTTTTGTTCTCTTTTTATTTTTCTTTAATTCTTCTTCAGTTTTTTGGAGTTCCAACTCTTTTTTCTTTATTCTAGTGATATCTATAAACGATATCAAGCCCGCTTGTTCATCTTTGTAATCGATATTACCTCCGATAAGATAAACCCATCTCTTTTTTCCTTCTTTAGTTATTATCTTGATTTCATAACCGGATCCTAATCCCTGTTTTTTTACCTTTTCTCTATGTTCTGGTGCCACAAACTCCCAGTGCTTCATCTCTTTCAACTCTTCTAAAGAGTAGCCCAAAATATTTTTGACAGAGGGGTTCGCATAAACCCAGTATTCATCCTGATATATCGCTATAGGTAAAGAAGTTACTTCGGCCAAATTTTTGAATTTCTCCTCGCTCTCTTTAAGTTTACTTTCAACGATGATCTTTTCCCTAGCCAATCCCAGACCTCTACCCATCTCCTCAAGCAGCTCCACCTCCTCTTCAGATAGGTCGCGTCCGGATCTATGACAAGCACTGATCATCCCTGTCAACTCCGATCTGTGAGTGATCGGAACTAAAAGTGTATCATGATATTCTGTCTCACCTATGTACTCGCAGTCCGTACAGTATTTTTCTGGATCATTTATAAGGTGAGTGGAAGCATTTCTTACCGCCTCCTTAACGCATTTAGGTGCGTCTCCGGATCCGTCGTTTGTCACCTCCCATTCTCTCTTAGGATGTATTCCCGAACTAGCTACGGGTTTCATCTTACCATCTTTTCTATCTAAAAGAGATATCTCCATATTTTGATAATTTCTTGTTTTCACTAATTCATCCGCAGCCTTTTCCATCATTGTTTTTAGATCATGCTCCTGCCCTATAAGTCGATTCACGTTTCTTATCGATTTCAGTAAAGATATCAGCTCAATTATTTTTTCTTTTGCACCTTTGTGTTCGACCTCCTGTTTCACAGCCTGGGCCAATACTTCATACTGACTCCTGATATCTCCGCCTTTTTGTATATACCTATCTGCACCTAGGTTGAGTGCTTCCATAGCCACCTCCTCTCTTCCTTTTCCGGTGAGCATGATGAAGGGGATGTCATCTCCCCTATCTTCTCTCAATATTCGGAGAAAATCCAGCCCATCTTTCTCCGGCATCTGATAATCCGAAACTATCAGGTCGTAGTCATGCTCGTCGATGAGATCGAGAGCTTCTTCGACGGATCCAGCGGTAGATATACGAAAACGAGATTCTTCTCTTTCCAGATATGTTCTCTCCAATCCTAGAAAGCTGGTATCATCGTCTACCAGCAATATTTCGATAATGTCATCACTTCCAGCGATTTCTTGATCATCGATATTTATCACCGATTCACTCTTGTTAAGACTAAAGGAATAAAATACTTTGTGCACCGATATCAAATCGCATCCAACGAGTCACACCATCATCAAGACTACCACTCCGCTTGTTATACCTTCATGATTTTTTAGAAACTACATGGCCATCTTAC
>PULU01000095.1 GCA_003551065.1 Thermoplasmata archaeon
TTGGATATGACATTTATTATCCCTTCAACGGGACAAAGACAAGGTTCATCTTTACTGCAGCAGCTTTCTTCATTTTTTACCATCTGAACACACCTACTTTCAAAGTTTAAACCACGTTTAAAACCCTATACTTCCAAATTTATATACTTTACTATTTGTAGCAGGTAACGAAGTGATAGCATGGGCGAAGAATGTTGCGAATCAGGACATGGAAGAAAAGAACACGGACATAAAGGACATCATGGAAAAGGACACCACAGAGGCAGACATCATGGATGCTGCTGTACAAGTAACTGCTGCTGTGGAAGCCATCATGGAAGTTGTTCATGTGGACAACACCAGTGCACTTGCGGACAGCACCACGGATGGAGGAAGTTCCAGTCTAAGAGAGAGAAGATCGAGAAACTCGAAGAATACAAAAAGGAACTAGAAGAAGAACTACAGGCAGTCAAAGAACACATCGAAGAACTGAGTTAAAAAAATTGATTACCCGCTAAAAAGCGGGCACTATTTTCTACTTTTTTTGATAATATCAAGATTCAACCGGCTTAGTGATCACTTCTTTGACCTTCATATAGGTAGTGTCTATCATCTCTATTATTCCGTATCTATCTCATCTCCATCGATGAAGACCATATCGATGGTCGATTTCAGTTCTAAAGGATCACCATCTACGACTACTAGGTCGGCATCTTTCCCTTTTTTCTATAGATAGGTCGCCATTAGGGCTAAGTACTTGATAGGTATGACGGGAGGATCTGTCATCAAAGGTCTGTTTATATCACTGCTGTATACGATTCCCCCAATAGCCATCTGATAAATCTAGTTATGAGTTTATTTATGTTGAGTTCAGTGTCGTAGCACATAGGGTAGCTTCTTTCTCCCTAAGAACGCTTCTTTTTCCGGTAAATCCTTACTGTGGTAAACATAGCGATCAGTACTATTACCAGGACAACAGCGAATAATAGAAAATCCAAATTGGATCTAGATGTATCTTCATCCACTCCTTCAACAGTTGGAGACGAGGGAGTGGCTAACGGATAATAGTCCACATTATCCCCCCTACCATCGATCTCTTTCGGTTCGTCTACAAACCCGTCTGAACCAGGTTCATCCTGATCCGATCCACTGTATTCATCGGGTTCAGTGTGATTATCCCAATAGTTACCTCCGATGGGATAAGGTTTGTTCCAGATATTATCCCCGTGATCCACAGCGTGGACCTCGTTATCGATGAAGATGTTGTGATATATGAGGTTGCTTTTAGAGCCGCCATCCGCAAATATGGCCCTTGCTCCTGTTCGACTGTAATTAGATATATTATTTTCAGTTATTCTATTATTCTCAGAAGATTTTAGGTGAATACCTGAATGATGTACCACAGGACTCCCATCTTTGATAGTTATATAATTGCCAGACAATCTATTGCTGTGGGAATTACTCACCCTTATACCTTGGTCATTGTCTATAAATGTATTGTTCAGAACTGGATTATAGGATAAGCTCATTAGATTTACACCAAAGCTACTAAATCTAATCATATTGTTATTAACCATCCCGTTAGTTATATTAACGAGTGTAACTGCCCCTGTGTACCAGTACGGTTCTGGAAACCAAGCATTATACAAATAATTGTTCCGTATCACAAAATGCACGTCGGTATGTCCTATTATGATCGCATAGGTTGGCTCGCTACCGTCGATCTCATAATCTTCTATAACATAAGGATCTTGTTCTGTTCCTTCTCCAGGCCAGTTATTCTCTTCCGCCTTTTCGTGAAACTCTTCATTTCCCTTTATATTGATCGGATCTCTAGTGGTGTAGTTGTCTTCGTCCAACTGATGTTCTATTTTTTCTCTAGGATTAAGCTCCAGGATATCCTCTTTCCCGTCAAGTTGGCCTTTTTCTTCTTGTTTCTTTGGCCATCGATCATGAGTTTTGAAGTCAATTTCATCTTCTTGAGACCTTTCTTTTTCACCTGACCGATCGATCGAAAGTCCCCTCTCAGATTCCACTGTCTCATTTATTTTTTCAGTAGAACTCTCTACAGAGCCAAAACCAAAGGCAACAGTACTAACTACGAGTAACAAGATCATACAACCAGTGAGTAATGATTTACGATCCAAACCATTCATCCTCCTTGAAAGGTTATGTCCTTATAATTTAAGCAGATCCAAGATATTTATACTTTATTACTATTTATAGTTTGTCCTAAATTATATATATAACTTTTTAAGTTTAGATGGTGTGGTAGAGGATGAAACAAAGGCAATATATGTCTATCCTTATGGGAGCGATTTTGGTGATATCTGTAGCGGGTGCTGTTACACCCGGCGCAGCAACTGAAATTTCCGATCAGGATCTAGTCCTGGTCAGAGATGTCGGGGAGAACGAAGACGTATCTCTTTTCGAGCAAACTGGAGATGTGTTAGATCGATACGGCAGTTATCTGCTGTTGGAAGTGCCTGAAAATGAGATAGAATCTCTTGAAACAAATTACGAGATCGATCGGTTGGAGCATCGTAACAATCTGAACGTGAAAGGACACGAGTTCGATACAAAACAAGGCTATCCTGATTTCGAGTCAGACCTTATGATAGATGGATATGAAGAGGGAGAAGAAGGTATCTATATCGTTGATATGGTAGCTCCATCGAATCCGGAATGGCGAGAGGAACTAGAAAATATGGGAATAGAAATACTCAATTATCAGCGGAACTACGCCTACGAGGTAGTGATGACGCCAGAACAGGTGGAGCAGGTTGAAGAGAAATTCTTTGTAGATTGGGTTGGCATCTATCAGCCCGGGTTCAAACTTGCAGAAGATTTGAAACCTGGTGAGGTAAATATACGGTTGATAGAAGAACCTACTGAGAGAACAATAAGAGAGCTTGAAAGAAAGTCAGATGTTCAATCAGTAACTGAACTCACCACTCAAGGTTTCAATGTTAATGCCGTTGTTGAAGAGGAATCGATGTTCAAGGAATTGGCTAGGATGAAAGAAGTATACTATATTTCCCCTTCTAGAGATATAGTATTAGAAGATGAAATGCAGACGCAGATTGCAGGTGGAGGGACCTGGTTTTATCCTGATGATTGGAACGAGGGTGATGGCCCCTATAGAAATGAAGATTTACCCGGAGATTATGCAGGAGAAGCAGGATCCTTTACCAATCAGTTAGGACTTACGGGTGATGGAGTCACTGTAGCTGTTGCAGATAGTGGCCTCGGTGATGGAAGTGTCGGTGATGCTGGCCATCCTGATTTTACAGGAAGAGTAAAAAGTGGATCCTATTATGATGGTGATGAATGGCATGATGATGGATGGGAAGATTATGGTTCTCATGGAACTAGTGTGAGTGGAATTGTAGCGGGTGATACTTATGAGGGGACTGGTGAATATGCTTACGATGATTACTACGCCGGTCAAGGCATGGCTCCAGAAGCAGAATTACATGCTCAAAAAGTTTTGGGGTATGGTGAAGTACCTGACGATTACGGTGAAATGCCTAAAGAAGCAAGACAATCGGCAGAAGCATACATCCATGTGAATTCGTGGGGGGCTGGAAATGCTACCGAATATGATGATGGCGCTGAGGCCTACGATGAAGCCGTGCGGGACGCCACAGGAAATGAAGAACCAATGATTATCACGAAATCCGCAGGAAATGATGGGTACGACGGGGAGGAGATAGTTTATAGTAGCATCACTTCTCCGGGTCAAGCTAAAAATATCATCACCGTCGGTGCGACGGAGAATTACCATCCTGAATTTGACGACGATCCCAATCCACATCAAGTAGGTATTTGGCCGGACCCTCATTCCCCTGGAGGGAGCTCTAGAGGCTGGACGGATGATAACCGGGTCAAACCCGATTTAGTAGCTCCAGGTGAAAATGTGGAATCCACCGACTCCTATGGAGGATACCTTACTGGCACAGGAACATCTTTTGCAAACCCTGCTGTTGCTGGAGCGGCCGCTACGGTCGTAGAATGGTTTGAAGATACTCAAGGTGAAAAGCCAAGCCCAGCACTTGTTAAAGCGATGCTTATCAATACTGCTGAACCTTTAGAACAAGATCAAACAGGAAACGGCGAGATAGATTATATACCCAACAAACACGAAGGCTGGGGGGCAGTTAATCTAGCTAATTTACTTGGTTCGGACGTTAATTTTATGTACATTGATCAAGAAAAATATTTGGAAACAGGAGAATCAATAGGTTACCGACTTGAACCAGATGATCCTGATGAACCTTTGAAGATAAGTCTAGTTTGGACTGATAAAGAAGCTAAAAGTGGTGATGAAATAGCCTTGAAAAACAATCTTGATTTGGCTGTACACGAGTGGGATGTAAAGGAGGATCCGGAACCTGAAGCTACTTACGCGGGTAATGCCTTTGGTTACGATAAATCGATTGATGGCTGGAGCATAGAAGGAGTAGGTGCATTAAACGACTTTATTATTAGTGAAGAGCATCCTTTTGATGAAGTTAATAATGTTCAGAATGTGTATATACATCCGAGTGAGGTAAAAGATGATATATATACTATACAGGTAGATGGAACTGATATAGGCACTGAAGATCAAGATTTCGCTCTCTTAGCTCAAAATGCTAAAACACCAACTTATGAACTCACGCTCGCCGCTGGAGATCATGGTACTACAAGTCCCGAACCTGGGACTTATAAATACGAAGAAGGCGAAGAAGTGAATGTCGTAGCATATCCGGATAATGGATATGATTTAAAA
>PULU01000044.1 GCA_003551065.1 Thermoplasmata archaeon
CAGGAATTGATGCAGAGGTTCGAGACCGATGATGTTTTTGTTGGTTTAACAGGAAATTGGTTGAATGAAGAGTACGTTTTAGCTACAGGTGCTGTCGATGCCTTCGTCGCTGATATGAACTGTACAGTACCGACTGCCGGTGAATATGCTGAAAAATATAATTCGCAGATAATACCGGTGACCAAACTGGTGAACATACCAGGTGTGGAACATGACATATATTATGATCCAGAGAAGGCTGAAGAACAAGCTTTAAAGATCATCGACAAGGCAATCGAAAACTTCAAAGATCGACAGGGTAAGGAAACGAATGTACCCCAGCACAAACAAGATATCGTCACAGGATTTTCGCCGGAAGCTGTTTTGGATGCACTAGGAGGCTCTCTAGATCCCCTTCTTGAGAACATCCAGAACGGCAATATCAAAGGTATAGCTGCATTGGTGAGCTGTACAACTCTGAAGAACGGAGGCCAGGACATCTTGACAAACAGAGTCGCTGAAGAACTTATCAAACGAGATATACTCGTGCTCAGTGCCGGTTGTGGGAATGCAGGTCTACAGGTAGGCGGACTGACCAGCATGGAGGCTGTCGATAAGGCCGGAAAAGGATTACAAGCCGTCTGTGATGCTCTCGGTGTACCTCCAGTTTTGAGTTTCGGTACCTGTACAGATACTGGTAGATTGATCAACCTTGTCAGTACGGTGGCAGGTGCTTTAGGCGTGGACCCATCTCAGTTACCGGTCGCCGTTACAGCTCCAGAGTATATGGAACAGAAAGCAACCATAGCTGCTGTAGCCGCTATAGGATATGGACTTTATACCCACGTCTCTCCAACTCCACCTGTAACCGGTAGTGAAAACGTAGTCAATCTTCTAACAGAAGATGTAGAGGGATTGACCGGCGGAAAATTAGCTGTAGGAGAGGAGCCTGAAGATATTGCAGAAGGTATAGAAGACCATATAAATAAAAAGAGGAAAGAACTGGGTCTCTAAAGAAAACTCTTTTCCAAAACCCCTTTTCTATTTGTTTTATGGCTATATTAACCGACTTTTATAGCACCGACTGGACAGTTTTCTTCTGCTTCTAGAACACACTTAACCCTTTTAGGAACTTTACCTCTGTCCTCCGAATCCCTTCTATACTTTTCAACTACCGTGGATTTGATCCTATCGTTCAGTTCGAATACCTTAGGACACGTTGATACACACATCCCACAACCGATACAAGTTTCCTGATCTATCTTTACTTTATGCATTTTTTTCACCTACCCGATCTATTCAATTTTTCCAATCTAAATATTCAGTATCTCTCAATTCGCTTATCAAATTGACAGCCGCCTCAGCTCCTTCGCCGACTGCAGCACTTATCTGTCTAGCTCCACCTGTGCAATCGCCAGCGGCATAAACCCGTGGAACTTTGGTAAATTGATCTTGATCTACTACCAATCTATCATCTTCTATCTGGATACCCAAAGTTCTGGCGAAATCTAAGGTGCCGCTGGTTCCTTCAGCTATCATCAATCCATCCATCTCCTCAGTATAATCTTCGAAAACTAATCCTTCGAACCGATCCTCTCCTTTCACTCTTTTGATCTTATCGGTATTGATGGGGATCTCCTTCTCTTGGATCTTACTGCGTAAACTATCACTTACATCTAGTTCTCTATCGTTGGTGAATATTTCGATATCCTGGGTGTACTCATAGAGTTCTAAGGCTTCTTTGGCCACAAGATCTTCTGACCCCAGTAGGCCGACTCGTTTTCCTCGGAAAAGTGGTGCGTCACAGGTAACACAGTAACTAACACCTTTACCTTCGAATTCTTCCAATCCTGAAAGATCCGGTTTTTTATGTTGTATGCCAGGCGCTAAAATCAAAGACTTGGTCAGATATGATCTATCAGCAGTTTTAATGAGATAGTTTTCTCCCTCGTTCTTTATGATAAGTGCTCTATCATTTTTTATATCTGTCCCAAATCTTTCAGCCTGTTTTCTACCTCTGTCTAAAAGTTCTTTACCCGATACTCCTTCAGGGAATCCGAAGTAATTATCGATACTTTTGACCCTCTCTATCAATTTGTCCAGCTCATCCAGTATCAACGTATCAAAATCAGCCCTAGAGGTGTATATCGCTGCAGATAGACCAGCGGGTCCGCCTCCTATTACTACTACATCGTATTTTTCTTCCATATTTTTACCTCCTATATTTACATGGGTTCGAATTCACAATATCCTATCTTATCCGTTTCCTTTTTGATTTCATCCCAATCGTCTAAGATCTCTAAAGCAGTCGGATACAGCATATCATTCTCAAAGAATGTATGCATCCGTAGATCCGTTATTATATCAAAGAGTATCTCCTGTGTATCGTCGGGGTCTGGTATCCCTTCCGAAAGGGCCTGATCAAGTTCGTCTCTCATATCCAGTAACTCACCGTGTTCTTCCTTTAACAGTATTGTTCTTCCGATCTTATTTTGATCGTTCAAACGAGGAAATAATACCTTTTCTTCTCTATCAAAGTGTTTTTTTAGTTCATCTATGGTCTTGATAAAAAATTTCACGGTTTTCTCTAGATCTGTTTTAATATCTTTATTTTTTATATGAGCTTCCATGACCAATAGTAAACTCTTTACTCTTTCGTGTTCTTCGACCAATCTCTTGATAGGGTGTTCCTGATCAAGTTTGACCAACATCTCTTTTGATGACCCTTTGACCAATATAAGAAATAGCTGACTTATATGAGCCAGTTCTTCACCGCTGAATCCTTCCTCGATCAGAGAAACCTCGGACATGTATAGATCGAGGGGCGTAGCCTCCTCTAATCTCTGCAGGGTTTCCTTTATAGATATCCTATCATTATTATATTCTTTCAATATTTTTGTTACCTCTCTCGTATCCATATCATCACCACCTATTCTTCTCCATGGTTGAAACAGCAGTATCCAATACTGTCACACTCTTTCTTGATCTCATCCCAATCACTTAATTCATTAAGTGCGGAGGGGTATAATATATTATTCTCTTTAAAGATATGGTTTCTTAGATGGAAGACTATGTAGTCTATGGTTTTCTTTATCTCCTTAGTATTCTCTTCTGGTGATTTTACTAACTTATCCAATTCTTTTTTCTTTGGCGACAAGTCCTCATGATCCATCTCCATGATACTTGGTGGTCCGGTTATACCTTTGTCTTTCAGGCGTGGGAACAATGTATCTTCTTCTCTTTTGTGATGCTTCTCGGCTTCTATAAGATGGTGTGCCGCCTCTTTCAAACGCTCTTTATTCTCTTCAGATAGGCCTTCTTCTATCCTTTCAGATATCTCTTCTAATACCTTCAAGGAATTCAAGATCTCGTCATGTTCCAGCATCAGAGTCTTTATGGGATGGTCATCATCTAGATCTCTCTTTAACTCATCGACTTCATCCTCTACAGCTTTCAGATGTACTTTACAGAATTTTTGAAGGTCTGATTCTGATAGGCCTCTATCTAATAGATTCTGTTCCGCCCTAGATATCTCGGCAGGTGTTGCCTCTTTTATGTGTTCAAGGGCTGCCTGTTCACTTATTTTTCCATCAGCTAAATCCATCAATACTTCAGTCAACTTATCTACACTCATGTTCCCACCTTTTAAACACTATAATCACAATAATATGCGTAAAATATATAAAGCTTGTGTTCTATTGGGGAGATGATGAGAAAAGACATAAGCTACTCCATCGGAAAGGCTAGGAGAACGATCCTGATGAACTTACTCGATAAAGATCTCACGGCTTTGGATCTAGTTGAAATACTGGAGATAAATGAAAGTGCGGTAAGGAGACATCTAGACATACTAGAGCAAGAGGAGTTGGTTGAGAGTTATTTTGAAAAGGCTGAAAAGGGAAGACCAAAAAAATATCATCGATTGACTGAGGAGGGGAAGGATATGTTCCCAACAGAGGTGGATATGATCCTAGATCATCTGGTTGGCTACATCCTAGAAAATTATGGTGAAGAGGAATTGGAAAACATCGGTGAAGGTCTTTCCGAGAAACTGAGTGAAAGGTTCCCTAAAATTTCAGAAGATGATGATCTAGAAAACAGGGTCAAAAAGATAGTTAAGGGTTTCAACGACCTTGGGTTTTTCTGCGAGTATCGGAAAGGAGGAGAGGACTACTTTATCAAATACAAGAATTGTATCTTCGGAGACCTGGCTAAAAAAAGATCGAACTGGTTGTGTCAAGTTCACAGGAAATTATTGGAAGATAAATTGGAGGATGTTGAGATATCCCAGGATAGATCGATGTTCAAAGGAGATAAGTTTTGCAGACAGATGATAGGTGATTAATAATGAAAAGAGAGATAATCAAGATAGATGAAGAGATATGTAACGGTTGTGGAGAATGTGTAAAAGGTTGTCCTGAAGGTGCTTTACAGGTTATCGACGGTAAAGCACGGTTGATCAACGAGGCTTTCTGTGACGGACTGGGTGCTTGTATCGGGGACTGTCCTCTAGATGCTATCACCATCGAGGAAAGAGAAGCCGAGCCCTATGACGAAAAAACAGTGGTCGAGAACATAGCGGAGAAAGGTGAAAATGTGTTGAAAGCACATCTAGAACACCTCAGAGAACATGGTCAATCAGAACTGCTGCAGGAAGCACTTTCCCACATGAATAAGCTGGGGATCAAGAACCCGTTGGAAGGGACCGATACGGCACCTAAAACGGCATGCGGCTGCCCATCTAGTGCACCAGAACAATGGGAGACTGAAAGTCAAGATGAAGAGGCACGGATCTCATCTGGTTTATCTCAATGGCCGGTGCAGTTGAATTTAGTCCCTGTGAAGGCACCCTACTTAGACGGATCAGATCTGGTCATAGCAGCCGACTGTGTCCCATTCGCTTATCCCAACTTCCATCAGGACTATTTGAGAGGGAATTCCGTGGTGGTCGGATGTCCAAAACTGGATGATGCGGATCACTATGTAGAAAAGCTCACGGAGATGTTCAAACAGAACGATATCGAAAATGTAAAGATAGTCCACATGGAAGTACCATGCTGTTTCGGACTGACACAGCTGGTCAAAAAGGCCCTATCTAGATCTCAAAAAGACATACCTTTCGAAGACGTGACTATTTCTATCAAAGGCAAGATCAAGAAGTCCAGCTAGTGATACTGTATTTTAAACCAGGGCAAGGTTTGAACACCCCCACAACCCCTATTGACGTGTTCTTTTATGTTCTGAAAAGAACAACTGAGATTACAACAAAACTCCCTTCTGCATATCTATCAAATATTTTTGAAATCTTTTAACACCCTTCTTACCTCTTCATCTATCTTTTCTAATGGAAAGATCGAGATGTCGTCCAATCCGTAGGAATTTTCAAGGTTTTTGATCACTTCATGTCCTAAATAATACCCGATCATACTGTATCCATCAATGTCATAATATTAAGTGTAGGAGACCTCTTCGTTCACGGAGAGGAGGAATGCACTTTCATTCACCCCCTATCTACATATTAATACCTCTGAAACACTGTTAGACAATAGACCAAGATGAAGCGAACAGTCCAAATCAAACTATCCTTCGAGGATCGTGAATACCTAGACCAGACAGTAAAGCAGTTCAAAGAAGCCTGCCAGGTCACCGTAAACGAGGGCTGGAACAGCAACGGTCTTAAAACCTACAACAGAAATAAACTGCATCACATGGTCTATGAGCGTCTAAGGGAAAGGACAGACCTCCAAGCGAACTTGGTCGTAAGGGCCATAGCAAGAGGAGCAGAGGCCATCAAAGGTTGCGTGGAAAGGCTGAAGAACGGTCTAAAAGTCAGTAAACCTAACTTCACCTCTGACTCTATAGCTTACGATAAAAGGACCCTGACGGTGAAACTGGATGAAAACAAGTGTACGATCTCGACCATCAACGGCAGGATAGACGGTGATTTCGTCCTGTCCAAGGACGAAAACGACTACTACAAAAAGTATCTCAACGGCGAATGGTCGATCACCCATTCAACTATAGAGAAACACGAGTATGAAAGGAACAGCCCTTATTACCTCCATCTTGGTCTAGAAAAAGAAGTGGAAGATATCGATATAACGGATCCAACCGTGATGGGCGTCGATCTGGGTATCAATAACCTGGCCGTAACATCTACAGGAAAGTTTTACTCGGGCTCAGAACTCAACTACAAACGCAAAATGTATGAAGAGATCCGGGGTAAGCTGCAGGAAAAAGGCACACGTTCTGCGTATCTGACCATACAGCAGATGGGGGAACGTGAAAACCGCTCTACCTGCGACACGCTGCATCGAATCTCTAAAGATATAGTCAAAGAGGCCAAAAACAAGGACGTAGATGTTATAGCCTTTGAAAACCTGAAATACGTCAGAAAAAGGATGCCAAAAGAGAAACAGTTCCATACCTGGGCGTTCGAAAAACTCTACCACTACGTCAAGTACAAAGCTCGTGAGATCGAGATATCTGTAAAGCAGGTAGATCCAGAGAACACAAGTCGTATATGCAATAGATGCGGACATACTGAAAAAGGGAACAGAACTAACGGTAGATTCAAATGCAGAGAGTGCGGATATGAACTACAGTCCGATTACAACGCATCCAAAAATATAGGTCTCAGATTCCTCCGGAGAGAGCAAAAGTCCTCTGTCCGGACGGGCTACGGTCAACTAGCCCTTAAGTCAGGAGTGTTGAAGCCGAGTGGAAAATTCACTCCACGTTAATAGGTGGAGTTCACTGACAATCTACTTGAATTCCTGTCCAGTGGAATTCAATCGATATTTAGAATTTTCTGCGAAAATTCTGAGATAGCTTCCCCCCTTTAGGAGGGGAGAAGTTGACAACCTTCTCTCTGTAGTTTGAAGAGTTCCGGCCACTTTTTTAGATAATCCTCCTCATAAAGTTCGAGCAGTTCATCTAAATCTGATATTGGTGCTTGACACCAGAAAGTTTGAAAATCTGGAAAAGTATCAATGATCTCAGCTTTTTGGTTCATCTTCATCAGCTTTTAGTTGAGTTAAATAATATATACTATTCAATACTTTCTTTCAACCGTTCACCTTTCTTACTTTTGGATAATTTATGGTCTCTTAGATCCTGAAAAATTCAAAATTGTTATCGAAGAGATTCCTGTGATGTTTAAGCTCTTTTTTCCTTCTGTAATTTAATATCTCTTGCCCTAGTGAGTGATTTAAGATCTTACTAAATACTATGATATCATCACCCCTATGAAGAACCCTATCTGCTCCAGCTTCGAGTGCTTTCAAAACAGTCTCTTGCTTACTTCCACCAATGTATAATATAAAAGGTGTGTCTATTTTCTTTTTTTCTCTAACCGCCTCTAAAAATTGAACACCATTGATCTCTGATAGATGATAATCTGAAACGATACAATCAAAATCTTCCTTGTCCAAGATATTTAAGGCTTTTTTAGGAGAGTATGTCATTATCAAATCAACCCGATGGTTTTCATTCTCTAGTGCTATCTTAATCCGATTTAGTATATCAGGGTCATCATCCACGAGCAACAACTTCCTTATGATTTTAATATCCATTTTATTATCACCTACCTTATGACATCTCATTTTTAGATAAATAAAAAATGAAAAGGGGTTTGAGGTCAATATTCCTCGTCGAATAGTTCTTCTTCAGCTTCTTCTTCGTCGAATAGTTCTTCTTCAAATAGTTCTTCTTCAACTTCTTCTTCGAATTCTTCTTCCTCGAACACCGGTTCTTCCTCATCTGGTTCACTGCCTTTTTTAGTAATAGCTACTATACCTATTATCAAAGCTAGTATAGCAAGTATCAAACCAACGATTCCAAGGTTTCGAGCCATTGAGATGTCGTCGTCCTGTTCCTCGTCTCTCTGTTCTTGTTCTGTTTCGAAATCGTCTATTTGTGTTCTTAAGGTATCTGTCTGGCTTAGTAAATCGTTCTCAAGAGAATTGAGTTCAGTCTCCAAAGCGTCTATTTGTTCTTCTAGATCTATCTCTAGTTCTTCCATTTGGTTCTCTAATTCGTCGATCTGACTCTGTAGATCGTTGATTTCATCCAGTAGTTCTGTTTCTAGTGTGTCTATATCACTTTCTAGATCATCTGTCTGTGCTTCCAGATCGTCTATCTGGTTTTCTAAGTCTTCTGTCTGTGCTTCCAGATCGTCTATCTTATTTTGAAGACCATCATGTACATCTGCGATCTCATCCCACAACTCTGGTATCTGTGGCAGATACAGAGCATAAACCGTTGTCTCCGTCACGTCACCGTAGGGGTGTTCAGCCTTCACAACAAACACGTTCTGTCCTTCGATTAATGTTTCTTCGTGTTCGAAGTACCCCTCGTCATCCGTGTTTACCTCATCACCGTCTATGTAGACCGTTGATTCTAGATCGGCCTGCCCTTCGATGATGAATTCCTCATCATACATCATATTCTGGACTCCACCATCTGGTGAGATTATCTCCAATTCGGCTTCAGGCGTATCAACAGTGAAATCGACTGATTCTGTGTGTCTGTTTCCTGCCTTGTCTATCGCTCTGATATATACGGTGTGTTCACCATCTATTAGGTCGGTGAAATTGTGAGAGAGCACCGGTATTTCGATGATTTCGTCTTCAGTCCGTGATGCTATTATACTATCATCATACGAACCACTGTAAACTACTTCTCCAGAAACAACCACTGATGACACCGAACCTTCATGATTCTCATTTTGCCAGATAATTTCTTCGTTTTCATAGTCATAAGCTATCACCGTATTATCACTAGAACCACTGTAAAGAACTCCTTCTGACTCGAAGACAGAATTGACTGCTCCTTCATGATGTTCGTGCTGCCAGATTAGTTCTCCATCTTCGAGATCAACGGCAACTACTGTATCGTCATCTGAACCGCTATAAACAACCCCATCATATATATGTATATCATATACAAAACCATCGTGATGTTCGTGCTGCCAGAGAATTTCTTCGTTCTCGTAATCATAAGCTATCACTGTTTCATCAGATGAACCACTATAGACTACTCCACCTGATTCAACAACATCTTGAACAGGTGACTCATGATGATCATGCTGCCATAGCATATCTCCATTTTCTGCATCTGAAGCTATAACCTGTCCATTTTGTCCTAATCCTCCAGATGAGGCGCTGTAAACCACACCATCAGACACATATACTGAATTAGGGTTGAAATCATGGTGCTCGTGCTGCCATAAGACCTCTCCTGCTTCATAATCATATGCTATCACTGCATGAGTTGTTCCAATTCCTGTGCCACCTGCGCTGTAAACTACTCCATCAGATTCAAAAACAGAGCGGACTGATCCATCATGATAATCGTGCTGCCATAAGACCTCTCCTGATTCAATATCGTAACCTAATACTGTTTGATCATAAGAAGCACTGTAAAGAACCCCATCAGATTCAAAAACTGAATAGACAGTTTGATCATGATGATTATGTTGCCAGATCATCCCGCCGCCGTAAATCGGCTCACGAGGTTCTTCATAATCGTAGTCTATCCATCCTTGATCGTCCATCCGGATCTCGTATCTCTCGATGGGGGTGATCATGTCTTCACGATCCCATGTTGCTTCGCCTTGCCATGTCACATCGATCCAATCTTGGTCGATCACTTGGCCTTCATATGGTGAAGATATCTCAACAGGTGGACTTGTAGCATCGTATATGAACGTCACTGAAGACGTATAATTATTCCCTGCAAGGTCCGTAGCTCTAACCTGTATTATGTTCTCATCTTCTTGTAAACCCGTCATTGTGTATGCTTCACTCAGACCGACGCTCATCCAATCTTGGTCATTCAGTCTTATGTTATACTCCTCAATATCGGTTACTTCGTCATACCCGTTCCATTCAACTTCTACTCGATCCTCACCGAATATGTCTCCAGTTTTAGGTTGTATGATCTCTACCACCGGATTCGAGGTGTCCACAATAAATTCAACAGAATCCATATCCTTATTACCTGCGTTGTCCACAACGCGTAAATCGACGATCTGTTTACCATCAGGTAGGTTCTCGATCACCGTAGATGTTTGCCGACCAACATCGGTCCATGGGAGATGATTTCTGACCCTGATTTCATAATAATCTATCCCTGATACATCATCATGGCCTTCCCATAAGACAGTTAAATCATTTTCGCTGAAGATCTCACCTTCTTCTGGTGATATCAAGTTTACAACAGGATCTGTGGCATCAACAGTAAAGCTCCATACTTCAGAAGTGACTAGATAATCCCCGTCATGAACTGTGACATACCAGGTATGTTCTCCTTCAGAAAGAAGATACCATTCTGCATTGGCTCTTTCATTTTCATCGACATCAGAAACTTCACCGATGAGTTCATCTGTTTCAGCATCGTAGAAACTTACGTCCATAGTCGTGTCCGAACGAGCATGGGTTAAGACGGAACTCAATTCTACGGCTCCGTGTTGACCAACAGGTAATGCAGACCCGTATTCAGGCTCTGGTGTCTTTGGAGGATACGGTGCCTCAGGCTCTCGGTCCGAATCACCGACTTCTTCCTCAACATCCTCGTCACTAACGGCCCTGACATTATACCACCAAGTGATATCATCTTCAGTGCCTGCACCTTCATCGATATACCTGTATTCAGCCAATCCTTCTGCATCTACATTACCTATGTTTTCTCCGAGTTCATCTTCACTTTCGGACCTATAGACATTGTAACTAACAACGTTGTCCTCACCTGCACCGTCGTCTGGACTAGCATCCCATAACAATCGATTCTCGGAATTGTATGGTTCTCCTTCATAGGGTCGGAACGCAGTGACTCGGATGTCATCTAATCTCCAGCCCTCGTTGTTAGCTTCCCATGAATCCACTCCAGCGCTCCAATTAAACCGTACGGTTTCTCCTACATATTCGTCTATATCGAAGATTACTTCATCCCAATCTTCTGTTCCAGCAAATGCAGGTTCTCCCGCGAGAGGATTGTCGAACTCATCAGAGATCGTATATGGATAATCGTGTATCGGCTCTATTAGGTCCCATGTTTCTCCATCCGTAGATATCCTTACATTACCTCCATCGTATCTGTAGTCAAAGTCTAACCAGTTCTGGAATGAGAGTTGTGCTCCTTCTGAATCCTCAGGGATCTCTACCTCGGGTGATATCAACCAACTGAGACCTCCACCTTCAACTTCTTGATAATCGGCGTTACCGAAGTCCCAGGAGTAATCTCCTTCGTAGGCTCCGTGATCTCTAACAGCCCACTCATTTATACCTTCTAGTGATTCGTCTGTTTCATAACCTTCTTCCGCTTCACCGTCTTCTATCGTGTCGTGGAATTGTACCTCTCCTTCTAAAGAAACATAATCCACTTCTAGGTTCTCTGGAGGTAGTGCAGCAATTATCTCAAAGCGCTCGCTGATATGGTGGGCGTACAGATCATTATCATCTTCTATCGTAACTCTTACTCTGACTTCGTCCGATTGATCCATAGGTGTCTGCCAAGGATAGGTTTCATTATCCTCAGTTTCCTCTGTGATCAGGTTCCACGTGTCGCCATCGTCTAAGGAGTACTCCAGTCTTACCAATAGGAAATTCCCGTCGCCTAAAGTCGTAGTCCACTCGATATCTTCGACTGTGTTGATGTACAATGTATCGCCTTCTTCAAGTGAGGTGATCTCAACTGATGGAGGTTCGTATTCAGATAATACAAAGGGATCACTCAAAGTAGAAGATTCATCGTATTCATCTTCTATAGTCACTCGAATTAAAGATTCATTCTCGTTGTTTTCTACCTCTGGGATCAACCATGTAAAACTTCCTTCACCTTGATCCACTTCAAATTCTTCAACTATCGTAGTCCAGTTATCTCCGTTATCTATACTGTATTCTAATGTTATCTCTGCATCTACACCACCAGTAGCAGCGTACCATTCTATATCTTCTTCGTTCCCACTTGTCCATATCTCTCCACTTAGAGGTGAATCTAGTCTCGTAGTCGGTGATTCGAAAGCAGGATCTTCTGTGATGTTCTCGTTACCTACATCGTCTATAGCACCAACGTCGTACCAATACCTGTTGTAATCTAGTTCGCCCTTACCTTCATCTATGTATTCGTCTGTTCCTGGCAAAACAGAATCTATAAGTTCCCAGTCATCCGGCTCACCATCTATCGACTCCGCTCTATATATGCGGTAACCGTCTAGATATTCCCAGTCATCATCTTCAGAAAGTTGCCAACTTATACGATTATCTTGTTCTCCGGACCATTCAACCTCGACGTCACTCACTCCTGCTGGGGGCTCTCCATCGACTACAGCATTCACATATTTCTCTTCGTCCATAGATTGGTCGTAATATACCCCCTCTATCTCAAAACCGTGCTCTACGTAAAGTCCTTCATCACTATCCTCAAAGTATGGTGATATATCTAAAGAACCCATAACCGTACCTGATCTATCTCCTCTAAGAGTGAAATCTGGGATCTCGTCCATGATTTCCCCTTCTTGGTCGAAACTTGTTACTTCAATATCTACTGTATCCTGTTCCTGCATATCACGATCTATCACCATAAATTCTATTGTATCTTCTTCAGCATACCTATGATGATCCGTCCTGAATATACCATCTTCAGCTACAAGCGGTACATTGAATGCAGTTAATGCATAATCCTGATTTGCATAACCATCATTGTTTGCATCTGAAGGTATATTTGTACCTCGTACTCTAACCCTGTACACTCCATCTTCAACGTGCTCAGGATTTATGTAAACATTCTGTACATTGTTCACTTCATCCCAGCCATCACCATTATAATCAAAATCACTCATCACTTGTGCATCAGGGTATGTGAAACCATCATCGCTAACCCCATCTCCTGACAGATCAAATGCATTTCCACGAATGATTTCACCCGAGGGTGTTTCAACCTCAAGGTCGAGATTGTTTTTTAATGTAGGTGTACCCTCTTCACTATCGCCTTCTAGAGCATTTTCATCTGTCCAGGTTAATGTGATTTTCAAAGGTTCGTCTTCATCCTGATAAGAGATCTCGTACTCGTCAACATCACCTGTAGTTAAAAGAGATTCCTGGTCTTCGAACATAAAGCCTATAGGATCTTCAGTCGGATATTCCAACTTTGAAAGGTCTGGAACGCCCCAACCTTCATCTTGGTTCGGTATATGACCTCTCGAGTCACCTATTTCAGGATCTAAATCATTAGCTGTATTGATCAGTATCGATTTTACCATAGCGGGACTCGGCGTTTCACCATAGTTCTCTTCGTACCAGTCAACAACGATAGTTGCAGCACCAGCTACAAGAGGATTACCAAAAGATGTACCACTCGCTGAAACATAGCTGTCAGGTTCATCTAACGGTGTATTATGTGAGAGAACATTATCAGATGGTGCTATAACGTCGGGTTTTATCCGGTTATCTTCAGTCCATCCTCTGGAACTAGAGCCGTACATGTCCTCAGGATTTTCATGACCTAAACCTGGGTTGTAAGGTTGATTTCCTCCAACCGTAATCACATTCTTTGAATTAGATGGACTTCCGGTTGTAGTATCTCCTCGTGCACCATCGTTACCTGCAGATGTGGTTATCACCATGGGACGATTTTCGTCGGTATCCCTGTCTGCATCTCTAACAGCTTGGTCAAAAATTTCATCCGATTCACTGTATGCTCCATCTGTACTTGCTCCCCAAGAGTTACTGTGGATATATGCATCTGACCGTTGTGCAGGCTCTTCTACGATATCATAATATGGAGCACCTAAAAAGCCACCTCCGTCGTCGAATATTTTAGTTGCAAATATTTCAGATTCATAAGCTAATCCCTGACCCATATAATAGTCCATGTCCCCATCTTCGAAATCGGACCACATCGCTCCAGTGCCGGAATGGGTGTCACCAACAACTAAACCAGTACATGCTGTTCCGTGATAGTGTCCATCGGCCCAGTTGGTTTCGTCAGCACCGAAGCCGTATCCGCCGATCACTCTACCTGTAAAGTCTGTAACACCGGCATCGCCGACAGTACCGTCACCTATACCTGTGTCAGCAACTGCAACAGTCGATCCTTCTCCACTGTATCCTAATTGGTTTATATATGCACCGAAATCACCGTGCAGTCTATAAGGTTCTTGAGGATCTCCCTGGCGTGGTGGAGGTGTAAGATCTTCATTAGTTGGATATTCATCATCCATGAACCATAATCCACCACCAATCAATTGTATATCCATCTCAGCATGGAGCTCCGGTTCAACATACGGAGATATGAAGTAAACATCGTTCATCATTGCCAGATCCTCGAGTTCACTCTCAGAATCTATGTCCAATACAATCCTCATGCCATTTTCTCGAAGATCTTCAACAGATATCACTTCGAAATCAGACTCTAAAAAGATCAGGCTATCTATATCATAACCTGGTCTTAGTCTAACATTTATAGGCATATCGATATCTAAGGCTTCATTTAATCGTGAATGTAACTTGTACTCCGGCTGATATATTCCGACCCAATCGACAAAGAATAAGTCTTCTACCTCATCGGCAAGCTCAGGAGTCATCACTACTTCATAGGCATAGTTCGGGACGTAGTTGATTATCTCAACTCCTACCCTTTCTAAATTGATCCTCCATTCGGGATTCACTGGGCCAAGCATATGAACTAAGTACATACCCTCTTCGCCTTCTCCATAACCATCTATTTGAAGATCGGACTCCAGTTCCGGTTCGCCTTCAGTGATATCTATATGATGTCCTTTTACGGATATCTCTGTTCGGCCAGGAAGGGTATTAACCCGTAGTCCATTTTGTTCAAGCATAGGGATAGTTTCTTCTTCTACCTCTATTAGAACATTGCTGCCGTATGTATCGAGTATCCTCAAGTCCATATTTTCCATCAATTGTATTTCTTCTGTACCAGCATGTTCGATTAGTACTATATCGCCTTCAAAATTGTCAGGCATAAAAGCACCTGCTGCAACAGTGAATACTGACATCACCAGTACCATTGCACAGAAAACTATCAAAAATCGCTCTACATTGCTTTTCTCTTCTTTCATATTTTATCCTCTTATTGTTTGCATACCATTTGAGTTGAATAGGTTATTAAACAATTCGTATCACATGTGATAGAACGCTAGAAGACAGAAACCTCTTTATAGACAAATTTCTAATGAACTTTAAAGTTATGAAATTAACTAACGGGAAAAATAGAATCTTACTCCTTTTAGAGAGTCAGATGAATTTCACCGACATTCAGGAAAGGAATGAAGTTTCTTATAAAATCTGCCAAAAGGGTATAGCAGAATCTGTAGATTTAACGAGGTCTAGAGTCAGTTATATAATCACCGATCTAATTGATAAGGGATTAGTAAAAGAGCATACTCGACGAGTAGTAGGTCTTAAACGACGACGTAAGGTTTACACACTTAGCCATAAAGGAGTGAAAAAATCAAAAAGGATCCGAGAAAAAGTTGAAAAAAGGAAGGTCACAATATATACAAAGTCAAATACAAAATTGATCGAACTTAAACACATCGATTCTTTTATTGATTCTGAAGATCCACTATTAACAGCTTTAAATAATATTACAGATGATAATGTTATAGATCTTACTAAAATCGAAAAACATGTGAAGGATGTTTTTTCGGGTAGAACTGAGGAACTTCAATTTCTTAAAAATAGACTAAGAACGGTTAAAAATGATGGATTCTCAACGATCTTGATCAAAGGTAAAGCTGGTATTGGGAAAACTAGGCTTTTAAATGAATTTAAAGATGTTGCACTTTCAGAAGGTTTCGATTTTCTGATGGGCAAAGGACATTATGATTCTCTAGAACCATATCTTCCTTTCAAGGAGGCCTTTGAAAGATTCCAAAACTTAAATGATACTAACCCTATGACTTTCTCATATACAAAGGAAAAAAATCGAGAAGAAAAGAAGGAGAAACACAGTCGAGATTTGATCTTTTCAAAGACTGCTGAAAACATTAGATCATTGGCTCAAAGACATCCCCTGGTTATCTTTATCGATGATCTACAATGGGCCGATAGATCTTCTTTGATGCTCTTTCATTATCTTACAGAAAAATTAGATGATGCATATGTTTTATTTATATGTGCATATCGTACCGAAGATGTCAACAGGACTGATTTTTTGAACGAAGTACTCCAAAGGATGAATAGAGAGAATTTATATGAAGAATTGGAACTAGAGTCTTTATATTGGGAGAACACGAAAGAGATTGTACAGGGACTCATCGGGAGAGAAGATGTTCCATTTGATTTCATAAACATCATACACGATACTTCAGAAGGAAATCCTCTTTTTGTCAAAGAATTTGTAAAACAGATGTTAGAGGATGGTTCTATAGATCCTAAGAACGATAAATATCCTTCTAAAAAAGATGATATCGAACTACCTGAACTAGTTGATGATATAATTGAAAGGAGAGTAAAAAAACTAGATAAAGAGAATTTTCAGATAGTTAAGATCGGAAGTATAATCGGTGAGGAAGTGCCCATCGAATTATTATGTTTTGTTATAGATATTGATACCATAGAACTTTTAGATTATGTAGATACATTAACGGGAATTGGTTTGTGGGAAAACGAACCTGATGAAGATGTATTTTATTTTACCCATGGATTGATACAGCTTTCTGTATATAACCGTATATCTAGACCACTTAGAAAAAAACTGCATAAACTCGTTGCAGAATCGATGGAAGAATTATTTGAAGATGAAATCGAGGATTATTATTCTGATCTTGGATTTCACTATAAACGTGCAGAAGAATTCGCTAAAGGATATAAATATCACCTTAAAGCTGGAGATAAAGCTGAAAACGTGTACGCACATGAAAATGCTTTAGAGATGTACAGAGAAGCATTAAAACTTGCAGAAAAAGGGAATTTAACCGAAGATAAAATATGGAAAATACTTGAGAGGCTCGGGGATGTAAACAAGATATTAGGAAAATACGATAGTAGTTTAGAGTTATATGAAAAGATCCCTATAGAAAAGATAGAACCTAAACTTAGACCTAAAATTCTTAGAAAAATAGCTAATGTACACGAATGGAAAGGTGAATATGATAAAGCAATGAAAAGTTTAAAGGAAGGATTAGCAATACCAGATATAAACAAACTAGAAACTTGTAGATTATTGTGTAACAAAGCATCGAATGAAAAAAACCAGGGCAGATACGACAAAGCTGAAGAAGATTTTTTGAAATCCCTAGAACTGTGCAAAGATCTTAACAGTGATAGAGATTTTGCTGAGATCAATCAAGGTCTTGGTTCTGTTTACAAGTGTAAAAATGAATATGATAAAGCCATCGAATATCTAAAAATCAGTTTGAGTACATGGGAAAAGATCAACGATATCGAGGGAAAATCTTACTCTTTAAATAGTTTAGGAAATGTTTACATGAAAAAAGGGGATTTGGATAAGTCTTTGAACCATTATAAACAAGGTTTAAATTTGATAAAAGAGTTGGGTGATAAAAGGTATATCCCAAATATATTAAATAATATAGGTACCATATATTCAAAGACAGGGAAACTTGAAAAAGCTTTGGAATATTACCAAAGGAGCAAAACCCTATGGGAGGATATGGGAAACCAGCAAGGAATTGCAGTGTCTTTAATCAATATCGGAGGAGTGTATTTAAGGAGGGGTGATCTTGAGGCAGCTTTAGAGAACCACGAAAAATCCTTAGTCATCAGTAAAGAGATCGAATATGAGAATGGAGTAGCGATCTGTTTAAACAATATCGGTGCGATACACTTGCAAAAAGGAGAATTAGACGAAGCACAGAATTATTATCAAAAAGGGTTCGAGATGAGTAAAAGCAGGGGAGATCAGTATTTACTTAGCCACACGTTATGCGGTTTGGCAGAAATTCTCATTCGGAAAAAAGAGGTTGAAATGGCGTTAGAAAAGGGAAAGAGGTCCCTAGAAATTTCCAAACAGATCGGAGCAAAACTAGAGGAGGGCATGAGCCGTAAGGTCCTCGGCATGGCTTTTAGAAGAAATGGAGAACTAGATAAAGCTAAAATAGAATTCGAAACAGGAAAGAACATATTAAAAAAGGCAGACGGAAAAAGAGAATTAGCCGAATTGCTTTATGAGTATGGTTTATTCTGGGAAAATATGGGTAATTTAGATAAAAAGAAAGAATGTTTAGAAGAAGCACTCATACTCTTCGAAGATATCGGTATGAGTCTATGGATCGAAAAATGTAAGAAGGAGTTATCATAGAAAACGAGTAATTGGATCAACCAGAACAATTGATTGGGGTTTATAGTCAAAGACGCAATATTTTGATTTTATTAGTGTTTTTTGCTAGCAGTAGAGCTCGTAACTTAGTTCAAAACACTGATTAATCAAAAGTTTCCTCATATCTTAGGAAATTCTACTTTCCTAAAAGAAGTTACGGGTTCCACTATACTTTACTTTTAAACCAGGATTCTTTACCGATATTACTCTCTTTTAGCCTATCTACCTAAAATACATTCATGAGGGTCTGTTTTGTTACGTATATACAGATGTTAGAAGAACAAGATCCATGTAGATACTATAGAAAGGGTATTGATCTAGCGATCCTTAATGAAACAAACTCACAAAAGATAGTTCACCTGAAACATTTATGGACAGATGAGCGGTCTAATCTGTTTTTGAATGTGTTAAAAGCGAAGATATAAGGGTTATTTTCTCTCATGTTAGGATGTGATATATCGATGTTTTTATAATGGGCTCATCACCTTCATCCCCTCTGATTCACCCATCTTACCAGAGGTTTCAACCTTTCGTGTAATTGTTTCCCATCCTCGGTAAGAGTGTATGTAACTTTGGGTGGTACTGAGTCCTCAACGTTCCTATCAACGAGACCCTCCTCGTTCAATTCTTTCAATCTATCGGACAGGGATTTAGGACTTATACCGTCCAAGGATCTCTGTAATTCATTGAACCGGTAGCCCTCTTCTTTTTCCCCTAGATGACTTATTATACATATGGCCCACTTCTTGGATATGACATTTATTATCCCTTCAACGGGACAAAGACAAGGTTCATCTTTACTGCAGCAGCTTTCTTCATTTTTTACCATCTGAACACACCTACTTTCAAAGTTTAAACCACGTTTAA
>PULU01000105.1 GCA_003551065.1 Thermoplasmata archaeon
ACGGTGTACTTGTTTTAGATGAAAAGGTCGTTGCAAAAACAAAAGATAGAACTACAAGTGACGTAACGACCGGTACTATCGAAGTGATAGATCATCTGATGGAGAAAAGTGGTGTGAAGCCTGAATCGATCGGGTTGATCACACTTAGTACGACACACACCACTAACGCTATAATCGAAAGAAAGGGATTAGATAAAGTTGGAATCATCAGGCTAGCTTTACCTACTGGATCGGCTATCCCTCCACTGACAGGATGGCCTGAAGATCTTAAAGAGGCTTTAGGCGGGAAGAAGAATGTTGCTATGATACCGGGTGGTTACAATTACAATGGAGAACCGATATCTGAATTAGATGAGGAATTGGTCAGAGAAAAAGTAAGAGACATGGGTGACAATGTAGATACCTTTGCAGTCACAGGTGTTTTTTCTCCGGTCCGTTCCGATCAAGAAGTACGTGTAGCTGAGATCATCAAAGAAGAGGTTGGGGAAGATGTACCCATAACGTTATCTGGAGAGATATCTACGATATCTCTTCTGGAAAGAGAGAATTCTGCTATACTCAACGCTTCAGTGATTTCCGTCATGAACCGGGCTATCAAGGCTATAAATGAAGCTATGGAAAGCAGAGATATAGATGCAGAACTTTTTATCATGCAGAACGACGGCAGTGTTATCAAGGCTGACCAAGCTACGGATTATCCGATCTTTACTTTAGCTAGCGGTCCAGCAGCTAGTATCAGAGGGGCGGTTTTCTTAACGAACATCAAAAACGGTGCATTGGTCGATGTAGGTGGAACCTCTACGGATATCGGTTACATGGTGGACGGATTCCCCAGAGAATCTATGATGACAGTGGAGATTGGTGGAGTTAAAACTAATATCAGAGCACCCGACCTAACTTCTATACCTTTAGGAGGTGGAACGATAATCACCACTGATGGAGAATCTGCAAAAAAGCTAGGGCCAGAGAGTGTAGCTTTGGATCTTCAGCAGTTAGCAAAATCATATGGAGGACCGATGACAACAGTCCATGATATCGGAGTGGCAAAGGGCAGACTCCATGAAGACTTAGCTATATTCAGCACACCGTATGCCACTCATCCTGAAAAAGCAAAAAGCATACCTAAAAAGATAGTGGACGAAGCATGGGATATGATCAAAGAAAGGATAGAGAAGACGATAGATGAGATGAAAACGGATCCAGAAGATATACCGGTGATCTTGGTAGGAGGTGGATCGACAGTTGTACCCAAGAAACTTAAAGGTGCTAGTAAAACCTATCAACCAGAACATTCAGAAGTTGCAGGAGCTTTAGGTGCGACTTTAGCTGAGATAGCAGCGTATGCAGAGAACGTAGTCGATCTTGAAAATCGAGATAGGCAAGAAGCCATTGATGAGACCATCGAGATGGCAAAAGAAAACGTGGAAAAGAACGGTGGGGATCCTGAAAAAGCAGTGGTTTTAGATATACAAGAAGTGCCATTCTCATATATGCCGGGTAAAAGAGAAAAGATCCGGGTTAAAGTAAAATCGGAATTTAAAGGTATTAGGGAAGGAGGTGATTGATATGACAAGAGAATATGAAAAAAATGATCCATATAAAATAATAGATGAATGGGATATCTCCGAATCAGACTATCAAGTAATAGATGGAAGAGCTATAGAAGAGATAACATTAGGTGCTAACATCCTCGCTACAGGGGGTGGTGGAGATCCTGAAATAGGATTGAAATGGGCTAAGAATGTACTCGATGAAGATAAAGATATAGTGATGGTACAACCTGAAGTTATACCAGATGATATACAGTTGGCTTGTGCGGCTACACTGGGTGCTCCGATAGTCTTGACAGAAAAGCCTCCAGCAAAAGAAAACACTAAAAAGATATTCTATGAAATGGAGAGATACCTAGGTAAGCCGATCGAAGCTACATTCCCGATAGAATGCGGTGGAGTCAATTCACCTATAGGGTATGCAGTGGGAGGAGAGTTAGGTCTTCCTGTGATAGACGTAGATGGCATGAACAGGGCTTTCCCAGAGTTACAGATGACCACATTTGCAACACAAGGAGTTCCAGCAACCCCCGTGGTCACAATAGATGACCATCATCACTGCTGTGTGGTAGATATGGGCAAAAAAAATAAAGTCGCAGAGGACATTGTAAGAAACATCGCCATGAAATATGGGGGTATTTCATGGATCGGGTGTTATCCTATGACAGGAAAAGAATTGAAAGAAACCGGTGTCCTACATTCTCAGAGTTTAGCGTGGAATCTAGGAAAAACTGTGATGGAAGCCCGAAGGAGACATGATGACCCCATCGAGAGCATCCTTGAGTTCTTAAAAAGTGATAGAGGGATTCCAGGAGCTCATATATTCACGGGAAAAGTCATGGATATCGACCGTGATTTTGGTTCTGAAACAACACATGGATTTTCCATGGGTCGGGTAACACTTGAAGGTATCGAAGAGTATGAAGGTCAGGATGCTTATCTAGAATTCCAGAATGAATGGTTAGTCGCTAAAATAGACGGTGAAATAAAATGTCTTCCACCCGATATGATAGCACTCCTTGATCCAGAAACAGGAGAACCTATAAGAACCGATCTGATAAGATACGGCTACAGGGTAAAAATGATCGCTATGCCGGCACATAAGAATATGAGGACTCTAGAAGGTATCGAAACATTCGGTCCAAGGTATTTTGGGTTCGATGTTGATTACACTCCAGTTGAGAAATTGTTGGGGATTGATAGAGATGAATAAAAAGGTATTAGGGGATTTAGACGAAAGCTCCTTAGAGCTTGTAAATATCATAGATGAGAACCCACGTATATCAAAAAGTGAACTCATGAAGAAATCAGACATCCCTGGAGATGAGTTTGAAGAAAAGCTAAGAGAATTGACGGAGAGTGGAGTGGTTATTAGATTGACCACTACGGCAAACTCCTCCATGGAATCTAGAGTTCCAAAGAAGGTTTTCATGTTGAATCCGGAGAAAAAATCTGAGCTGCAGGGGTAAATATGATGAATGAAGGGTTGAACAGCCTTGATTACAAAGCAAGAGTCGATAGACTGAGAGAAAAGATGGAGAGGGAAGGTATCGATCTTTCTATCCTCTATCAAAGGAGCAACGTAAGATATTTCGCAGGTTGGAGACAGAATACCACTAGTTTCTCCATTTTATTTATTACTCAAGATGGATTAGTACACATGGTACCGAAATTAGATAAAAAAGCAGTGGAAAGTGAATGCTGGATAGATCCCTCTGATATCTATGAGATTCCAGAAAACCCGATGAAGAAATATAAAGAAATTAGTGGTGAAGATTTTAAAGAAATAGATAACATCGGTATCGAATCTGAAACTATTTTCAATTCAAGGTTAAAGAACATAAAAGAGAACCTTGATCCCAAATTATCTGACGTTCAAACACTCATAGATTCATTGAGGATGATAAAAAGTTCGGCAGAGCAGGAATTGATTAAAGAGGGAGCTCTTGCTATCAGTGAAGTGATGACGGAGATAATAGAGGCCGCTGAAGAGGGTATGAAAGAGAAGGATCTTACAGCAAAAGCCAAGATGTTGATGGATCTAAAAGGCGGTGAAACCTATTCCTTTGAACCCTTCGCCATGTCCGGTAAAAATTCATGGCTACCACATAGAACATCCACTGATAAAAAATTCAAGAAAGGTGAATTGATACTCGTAGATATGGGTTTGGTATGGAGAGGATACTGTACAGATATAACTAGAACATTTACTGTCGGTGGGGAACCTGATCAAAAGAAGATCGATTTCTTCGATGCTGCTTATGAAGCTCAAAAAGAAGCAAAGAAGAAGGTCGGACCAGGTGTAAAAGCAAAAGAGGTCCACGAAAGAGCAGTGGAAGTTTTTGAAGAGTATGGTTTGTCGGAATATTTTCCTCATTTAACAGGTCATGGACTGGGATATGATATCCACGAAGCTCCGATCCTTGATAAGGGACAGGAAATTGAGCTGAAGCCTGGTATGGTAGTGACTGTAGAACCTGGAGTATACAAAGAAGGTATAGGTGGTGCAAGAGTCGAAGACATGCTGGTAGTGACTGAAAAAGGTAACGAAGAGTTGACTAAATCAGAACGGAAATTGATTTGAAAAAGAAGGTGTTATCCATGGAAGAAGTATTAGATGTGATAAAAGAAAGAAGAAGTATAAGAGATCTTAAAGACGAGGACCTATCTAAAGAGCAAGTAACAACACTTTTAGAAGCGGCTAGATGGGCACCAAGCGGTAGTAACATACAAGCATGGCGTATATATGTGGTCAAGGGTGGCAGATTAGAATCGATAAAAAAATTCTCTCCTGGACTTCTTTCGAATCCACCCGTTATCTTCGTTATCTGTATAGATGAAGAAGAGGCAGAAGATAAGGGTGGGAAACTTTCTCGAGAAGTGTTAAGTAGGATGGACGTCGCCATAGCGGCTCAAAACATATGTCTTCAAGCCAGTTCTATGGGATTAGGTACGTGCTACATAGGTTCTTTCAATGAGACTGCGGTTAAAGAGATACTCGAACTTCCAGAGAACCATAAACCTGAACTTATCCTGACTTTAGGTAAACCTGAGAAGATACCCAATCCTCCTCCGAGAAAAAACCTTGAACAATTAACGAGATGGGTGGGGTGGGATGATGAGTGAAGATAAA
>PULU01000150.1 GCA_003551065.1 Thermoplasmata archaeon
ATGACGTTCTTGAAGAAGAGAGTCCTGGTGCATACAAGAATATAAACAAGGTAGTGGAGATCACTCACAACGCTGGACTATCAAAGATAGTAGCAAAACTTGTTCCCTTAGGCGTAGTGAAGGGATAAAGTATTTTTCCCCCTTTACTAACCAATCTTTTTTATTTATTTTTCAGTCTATAACACTGGGATTGTCCACTTTTTTATCTTTCAAATGTGGAAAAATATAAATAGGCTTAAGTTTTCTCTTAATTGAAGAAATTAGGAGGCTTAGATATATATGAACGAAAAAAGTTCCAAATGGAAGGTGTTCGTTGTAGCATTCGTCCTGGTCTTTGCAGGATTTACTGCTATAATGATGACACCAACAGTCTTAGCACAAGATCCAACAGTGACTACAGAGCCAGCTGAGGACATAGCCACACACACAGCTACACTTAATATGTCATTCGATATGGACGGACTAGAAGATGTGACTGTTTGGTTCCAGTATAACGAAACCGGTGAAGACTTAGATATCGAAGTGGGCGAGGAAGAATATGGTCCTGGCAATGATACACATAGTTTTGCATTGGATGATCTAGAACCATTCACAGATTATAGCTACATAGGTGTTTTACAATATTACGACGAGGATACCGAAGAAAATGTTACAGTAGAAGGAGACCCAGTCGAATTTACTACAGCACCCGATGTGGCCATTGATGGTCCAGACTGGGTACATGTAAATGTAGAAGAAGCAACCTACTATGCAGACGTTGAAGAAGACCAAGTTGCATCCTATTCATGGACTATTATGGAAGGAGAAGACGTTGTTGCTACTGGAGATGGAGATAATATTACTCACACTTTTGGACATATACATAATACGGTGATGCTCGAGATAGAAGATGTCAATGGAGTTAACGTCACAGCTGAAATGGGTGTCACTGCATACTATCACTTCGAATTGACTGTAACAGACTCTGAAACAGAGGATCCTATCGAGGGGGTAGACGTCGTTATTGAATACCCCGTAGATGTAAGATTAGAAGAAACAACTGATGAGAATGGTGTTGTAACTTTCGAAGAATTGACAACAGATCATTTCACGTTATCTGCAGATCATTATGAGTACACAACTGTATATGGTATAGAATACGAAAATATCACAGCAGACGACGCACCTGAAGGAGTTTTTGAAGACACTTTAGAGCTCGATCCAAGAGAAGATTTCATCGTAGAAATTGGACCGATACTACGTGTTAATGAGTTTACAGGCGAGGAGTTCCCCATCGATGATGCTACTGTCAATCTAACTTCGGTGGAAACAGGCGATTACTGGGTATTAGAAGCAGATGATGATGGAATGGCAATCTTCACCGTACCAGAGAATCCATTAAATAGATCATTTGAAATCTCTATAACACACGATTTATTTGAATATCACAGCACTCTCGTTGAAGACTATATATATGGCAGGATAGAGTTCACACAACATCTACATATTGGTCCAGTAGTAGACGCAGAAACAGATGAACCGATTCCAGATGTAGATCTCCGTATCCAGCTCATAGATGAGATATGGGACGAATCTACAGGAGGAGATGGAACATATAGACTTACACTAGATAGGTTTGTACTCCTTGAAGATCTGTCATTTGGTGTAAGATTTGAGAAATATGAATACCATGATATTGCAACAACCTATGAAGGATCAATGACAGGTAGAGTGGAACTAGAACCGAGAGAAGAATTTGCAATCTTAGTGGGTCCAATAGTCGAAAGATTTGAGGGAGAATATCAACCCCTTGATGGCGTAGAAGTAACTTTAGATCATGACGATATGGAACCGATGACGGACTATACTGATTATGAAGGAGAAGTCTCATTCTATGTAGACTTTGATCCTAGAGAAGAAGTCTTCAGTCTAGAAGCATCTTTAGAGGGTTACAGAACAGTCTCACAGACCTTTAGCGGAACTGAATCCGGTAGGATAGTGATGTCTGAAATACCTCCGGAGATCTACGAAGTTGAAGTAGGCAGTGTTAGAGATCAGGAGGGAAGAGTTGTTGAAGGCGCACTTGTAAGACTAATGGATGCAGATGGAACTTACATCGAATCTGGTGAAACTGACGAATTCGGCTTTATCGTATTTGAAACAGAGATTGATCCTGAAGGATACACTTTCAATTATGAGATCGAGAAAGCGGGCTTCGAAGACGCTGATGGACAATTCACAGGTCCCTCCTCTGGAGACATAACCATACAGAGGATCATAATTGAACCTGATGAATACACACTTACAGTGAACATAGATGGAGAAGGTTCCGTTAATATTAATCCAGACCAGGAGACATACGAAGAAGGAACTGAAGTAACACTAACTCCTTCTGCAGATGATGGCTGGAGATTTAGGAGATGGACTGGAGACGTATCAACTACACGTAGAACTATAACGATCACAATGGACGAGGATATAACAGTCACAGCTGAGTTCGAAGAAGAACCAGAAGATCCTGATGATGAGATAAGCACAGCTATGTTAGCTGGTATAGGACTAATAGTCATAATCATCATAATCATCATCGCTGTAATGATGATGAAGAAAGGCACAGAAGAACCTATGGAAGAGGAATTCGAAGAAGAAGATGAACTGTTTGAAGAAGAAGAATTCGAAGAAGAAGAAGACCTGTTCGGTGAAGAAGAAGACCTGTTCGAAGAAGAAGAGGAACTATTTGAAGAAGAAGAGGAATTCGGTGAAGAAGAGGAACTATTTGAAGAAGAAGAAGAAGAGTTCGGTGAAGAGGAATTCGAAGAAGAGGAATTCGGTGAAGAAGAAGAGTTCGAGGAAGAGGACCTTTTCGAAGAAGAGGAAGAGTAAATAACTAGAAACCTCTCAAAACCCCTTTATTTTTTTGTTTTTTAATTATCAAAAAATTATAGGTTAAATCAAGTATATTATTGATGACACTATAATGTAATTATAATCTCTTATAGGATCACGTATATAACCCACTTTCTATGTAGTCTTTGATCAATCTAATAAACCATGGGTAATATTACATACTAAGTGGTTAGTATTGCTTTTTAAGCTAGTTATAAAACAATGCACAGATAATCATTACGAGCTAGTTGCGTTCCCTTAATATTAACTAAATCAATACTGATGATAATTTTTTTGATTGTATAGAGATCATAATCCTTTGTAATTCTATTATGTTAATCGACTTGCACACCCCGGTTAACCATCCTTGACAATTTCTGATTTTCCTTTATTATTCATATTATATTTATACTCAAACATCACATATTATAAAAAATTCAGTTTGATTTAAAAGTTTAGATTTTGTTAAAATCTTCCTCCCCAGTTACCTATAAAAGAACTGATCAAGGAATCCCTCTTCCCTTTCAATACTATATTTGAGAATCTCCTTGATTCGTTTTTAGATAGCTTTTCTATTTTATCTGGAACACCTTCAACCAATGGACCTAGGTCATCTTTATTTTCCACATAGAAAACATAAGTTTCGACCTGGAATTTTTCTGCGAGTTCTAGTTCTTTCCAAACTAAATATATCAACTTATCTGAAATAGCCATACCAACTATTTTATCTGCCTGCTTGATCTTGTTGACAGGGTTTATCCTTAGTCCAAATTCTGCAGGGTTGATAACTTCGATTGATTCGAATTCTTTTTTAAAGGCTTTTTCAATTATATCGATACATCTTGATTCTGTTTTTGTCCTATATGTGAAAGTTGGGTGACTAAAATATATCTTCATCGTTATCCCCTTACTACTTTTAATCTTTTTTACCCCAGTCTACTCCCATGAATTTTGGTTCTGGGGATGATCCTTCCTGCTCATCTTTCTCTTCAAGTTTCTTTTCCTGTTCCTTCATTTTTCTCTCGACCCTCATCTTATACTTGCCGTTATAAACAACTACGAGTCCAACTATTGTTAGTAAAAAGGCAGGGATCGACAATAAACTATAGGGCTGTCTCTCATATACGATCTTTTGATTGAAAGTCAGATTCCCTTCTTCTCTGTCAAAGTCTGAAACGATAATATTTGCGTTCGTGCCTATCTCTACGGTCCTGCTCTCATCATACCTAACTGAGATGTTTTCTTGCTCTTCATTGGGATATATGATAGTCACGATCACATATTCATGTCCTGTTGTATCGTCATTATTTTCGGGTTGGAATTCCATCTCTATAGAGGAGTTTAGGGCTTGGTATCTAGATTCCAAGACTTTAGAGTCTTGTCCCTCCAATACTTTATCTTCCCCCTCATATGTTGCTTCTACCACATGGATTGCACTAAAGGCAAGGATAATAGCTATAAATAGGATTCCTAATCCTATCCACAAGAGTGAACGTTTTTTTACTTTTCGTTTAATATCTTCCATCTTCATAGTGATCTACTTTTTCCATTTATACATTAAGACGGGTTTTTTTATTTTAGACACAATATTGACGGATCTATCATGTCATCTATAATAGTCCATCTAATGGTTTTTATAGTTTATGTATATTGACCCTGAATACAAATAAAATGCATTAAAAAAAGATATAAAAAGGCGTTGAAAGGGTTTTTTATTCGATATATTGTTCCTTATCGTATTCGATTTGACCTGCAAAATGGCATTTTGCAGCGTGACCATCATCGTATGGATATTTCTCTGGTGGTTGTTTGTTCTTACAGACTTTCTTAGCGTAGGGACATCTTGGATGGAATCTACAACCTTCTGGAACATTAGTACCCGAAGGTACTTCACCTTTGATCGGTATCTCCTTGATCCTGCCGACTCTTTCAGGTTTTGGTTCTGGTACAGCTGTAACTAAAGCTTGTGTGTAGGGATGAAGAGGTGTATCTAGGACGTCTCCAACTTTACCCTTCTCAACTAGGTCCCCAAGATACATCACACCTATGTCGTCTGAAAAAAACCTGGTAGTACTGATGTCGTGGGTGATGTATAGATATGTAAGATTTTCTTTTTCTATTAAATCCTTCATCAGATTCAATATCTCTGCCCTAACAGAGACATCTAGCATAGATACAGGCTCGTCGGCCACTATGAAATCTGGTTTTAAAATAAGCGCTCTAGCGATAGCTACTCTTTGTCTCTGTCCTCCTGAAATCATATGGGGATACCTATCTATGAATTCTTCTGGGGGTACTAATCTAACTTCTTCTAGAGCTCTTTTTACCAATTCTCGTCTTTCTTCGATGCTTCCCCCGATGTCATGTATCAAAAGTGGTTCTTGTACAATATCAAAAACTTTGAATCTAGGATCTAATGAGGAAAATGGATCTTGGTATATCATCTGGGTAACTCTACGATAAGCCTTCAATTTTGCAGTATCGTTTATTTCTGTTATGTCCTTACCTTCCATCACCAATTTCCCATCGGTAAGTTCAAGTGATTTCATGATCAGTTTCCCGACCGTTGTTTTCCCACAACCAGATTCCCCTACAAGAGCAAAGGATTGCTTTCTATTGATCTCGAAGTCTATTCCGTCAACTGCTCTAACGATCATCTTCTGTTTTCTCAGGAGCAAGTTGAAAAATGATTGTGTTATATCGAAATGTTTAGTCAAATTTCTTGCTTTAAGTATTGTTTCAGCCATAGTTTAGTCCTCCGGATATAAATGACATTTAACTCTAACCCCGTCTACCATCCTATCTGCAGGTACTTCTTCTCTACATTTGTCGAAAGCTTTGTGGCATCTCGGATGGAATCTGCATCCACTAGGAGGTCTTATCAAGTCAGGTGGTGCTCCTGGTATATATTCCAGTCTATCTATGTCCTCATGTAGAGTCGGTATCGCAGCCATCAACTTTTCAGTATACGGGTGTTTTGGATCGTGATAGATATCAAGGGCTGAACCGATTTCTATTATCCAGCCAGCGTACATTATAGCTAGTTTATCAGATACCTCTGCTAGTATACTTAGGTCGTGAGTGATAAAGATCGATGAGTTATCTAGTTCTTTCTTAAGTCTTTTAAGGTCGTTCATAATACGTGCTTCTACAACTACATCCAAAGCCGTTGTTGGTTCGTCGAGGATTACTACATCTGGTTCCATCAAAAGGGCTGTCGCGATGATAACCCTCTGTTTCTGACCACCACTCAATTCGTGGGGATATCTGTCGAACAGTTCAGCATCAAGATCTACCAAATCAAGGTATTCTACACATATTTCCCTTGCTTCTTTTCCTTCAATACCTTTGTGGTATTTTAGGGGTTCCTTCATCTGCTGTCCAACGGTATATACTGGAGTTAGGATATCCATAGCACCTTGAAAAACCATGGATATCTTATTCCATCTGATCTTTTTTCTAGCTTGCTTCTCTGTTAATTTTGTGACTTCTATTCCGTCAAGATCTATAGTACCTTTAACGATCTTTCCGGGTGGTTGTACCATTTTTAATAGTGAGAAAGCTAGCGTGCTTTTACCACAACCACTTTCTCCTGCTAGCCCGAGTGCTTCTCCTCTTTTAATTTCAAAACTAGCATCGTCTAAACCACGTACATCTCCTTTGCTAGTCATATAATGTGTTGATAAGTCATTAACTTCCAAGACTGTCTTCTTACTCATTTGAATTACCTCTGATTAGATTACCTCTGTTTCATCTTTGGATTTACTACTCTTTCAATGGCCATTCCGACTGCGATGAATCCAAAACCGAGAAGGGTGATACCTATTCCTGGTAGGAGTACCCACCACCAAAGTCCTCTAACAGTGGCACCGCCTCCTTGGGCTTGACTCAGAAGCTTACCCCATGTCACTAGTTGGGGATCACCTAGTCCAAGCACACTGAGGCTTGCTTCCATGATAACCACCGCAGGCACTAAAAGGGCACCTTCTGCCATGGAATATGGCAAGATCTGAGGTACCATGTGGGTTGTGATGATCCTTCCGGAACCTGCACCTAATGAACTAGCTGCTTCAACATATGTTTCCTGTCGTATCTGAAGACCTCTAGCTCTGATGGTTTTGGCAATACCACGCCAATATAGGATGGTCATAAGTCCGACCATTATCCAGAAAGACTGTCTCCAGATAAACATCATTATGATCAATATGGGTAGGATAGGTATTCCGATTACGATCTCGTTGATCCTCTGCATGAATTCATCTTTCCATCCTCCTAAATAGGCACTAGTCATACCAAATAATGTACCTATCGCAATGGTTGAACCAGCTATAATAGCTCCAAGAAGGAGGGCATACCTTGCGCCCCAGACCCAACCTAGACCGATATCTCGTCCTCTGTTATCAGTTCCCATCGAACCGTACATGGAACCCATTATTATTAGTCTTCCAGAATCTTCACCGAAATCGAATTCTACATCATCACTGATAAAGTTCACTTGTATTGTATATTCTCCGTTTAAAGGAGTAGGATTTGGTGAAAGCAGGTTTGAATCGGCTTTGCCGAAGAGTGTTTTAGCATAATTTACCCTTTCTCGAGGGATAGTTTCTTCGAGATATACACCTACTTTGTCATCTTCTTCAATCATCCGGTACATATCTGGTCCTACTCTTAATGACCATACTCCATCTGAGTAACGGGTGATCAAACGGGGATATATCTCGATCTGCTGTTCTGTTATTACAACCCGGTAAGACTTTCTACCATCTATTGTTATATACCATCCATCATCATATTCGAGTTCAGCATTTACTTCGTAAACTTCTATAATCTCATCTACATCGATTACGTCTAGTCTGTATTCCATATGTTTCCTTACAAATTCTCCAGTATCCTCATCTTCATAGGCTGAGGCTATCCACCATATATCATCTATATCATCATAGTATAACGTGGCGTTTTCACTTATTTCTAATCCGTTAGCTTCGAATTCTTCTCTAATCGGATGGTTTTCATCTAAGAAGTCCCCGTCTATTAGATAAGGTTCAAATTCTTCATAATCCAAAGTATGTGCTTCCTCGAAATATTCTATTTCTAAATCATCAAATTCTTCTCTTATTTCTTCAGGGAATGTCCCTTCTTCGAGCTCTTCTTCGAATTCTAAATCCAAAGAAAACAATAGCTCCTCAAGTTCGATACCTTCTTCCGCGAATCTTTCGTTCAAAGCACTAGAGGGTCTACCACCATCTTCAAGATCATCCAGGTACTCTAGATCCATATCAAATACGTGCTCACCGGTAACCCCTAGATCATCTGCCCAGTTGTAAATGGTATCCCTGTTTCTTCCTATAAGTGAGAATCTATTTTCGAAGTAACCCCTCTCAACGTCCGCCCTTGTATCCTCTAACCTCACTGTACGACCATCAGGCCGGATAAAATCAACCACTAAGGAGTATGCTTCTGATTGATTATAGAATTCTAGATCCACATAAAGAGCCAGATTGGTAGGCGGTATATCGTATTTGTAATCGTAAGTGTAATTTACATATACATCTTCCCAATGATGGTTAGGACCCCATTCATCTGGGTCTAAGTAGGAGCGTACTTCTTCTGTCCTTACCTCGTCGGGTTCAAACCTTTCGTCCTGAGGGCTAAAATCATCACGAGTGAAATAATCCCACCAAGTTGGGGGTACACTTCTTGGATTATCTCTCCATTGGTCTGTGTCCTCCCAATGTCCGATGATACCAGGTGCTATTACAGGTGCTAGTATTCCGATTATCAAGAGAGCAACGATGATCCCTAGTCCAATCACACCTATTTTTTGACCTCTAAATTCGTTCAATAATTCTTTAGTTTTTTCTTTGATATCTTCCCATCTTATAGCCATATTGATACACCTATTTATACAGATTTCTCAGCTCCAACTTCTACCCTTGGATCAAGTAAACCGTAAACCATATCAGCTATCACATAACCGAACACGTACATGAACGTGGTTATAAACGTTAATCCAAGAACAACCGGTACATCTCTTTCTTCGAAAACTGCCTGAAAATACAATCTACCCATACCCGGCCATCCAAAGATAATCTCTGTGATCATAGCGCCTCCTATAGACATCAAGAAAGTGAGGATAGCCGTTGTGATTATCGGAGGAGCCGCAGTTTTTAGAGTATGGCCGTAGATAACTTTTCTTTCTGGTACTCCTTTGGCTCTTGCAGCCATTATATAATCATCTTGGAGTACATCTGTAACAAGATTCCTGGTAGCCCAAGCTCTAGCACCAAAAAGGTTGAAGACGATCACTGCTGTAGGCAATATCATCCGCCAGATAACCCCTCTGTAATATGTCAATCCTTCTTCTCTTGGGAAAGGATAAGCTGAGGCTGGGAACCAACCCAGTTCGAAAGCAAATATCAGAACGGCTAACATACCCAGCCACCACATAGGCATACTAGAGGCGGTCATACCAAAAATAGACAACGCTTTATCTAATAGTGTTCCCGCTCTTTGTGCTGCTTTTAGACCAACTACTAACCCAAGCAAAATGTAAATTGTTGCAGAAGTAGTAAACAATAATATTGTTCTCGGTAATACAGCCATTATTATACGGAAAACATCTTGACTTCCGCTACCATCGGCCGCGGTGATAGAATGAGCTTCTTCAAAGTCTAACATGAAAGTTCTTATGGTTCTATCCACTATACGTTGAGGTAATGGATCATCCAAACCATATCTTGCACGTAAATCAGATTCAGTTCTATTTCTCCAACGTGCGTATGCTGTTTCGTTTAATCTTTGTATCTCTGGTGACATCGCTCGTCCTCTGATCTGCTGATCGATATGGTATTCTAATTGTTCATCTGCTAATGTACTAAAAGCGGCAGATATGATAAATAGTACGATAAAAAGAACTACAAGGGCATTCAATATCCGAACACCAAAGTACTTTAATGATGCTGCCATAGTTATCATAAGACCATACTTTAATTTTAGTTATAAATCTTTCGGTTTGGTGGTTAGATTCATAGTTCATACCCCATCTCAGAGAAAGTGTTTGAAAGTCTCATAATGTTGATTTAAAATAAGATGTAAATGAACGAGAGAGAAGAGCAGATAAGACTAGATTTATATTCGAGGACTGTACGAACAAAGAAGCCAATTATTGATTATAAATAATTATAAATAACTAGAAAAAATTAACGAAAAGAACGGGGGAGAAAAGAAGGATACAAACAAAAACTTCTCTAAATCCCTCTAGAGTACAAAAATATACTTAAAAAGCTTTTAATATATTTTATGAGATATCATCGTTTTATATTCTGATATTTTACACTGTTGCTGCCCCTAGAATGAATTCATTACCACATATAAATTCTGCTGACCGATAGAAGAGAAAAATAAGGTTAATAATAAAAGTTTACCAAAGAAATTACTTATAAAAATTAAGAGCATCTCAGATTAGTCTATTATAGTCAAAGACGTAATTTTCACTAACTTTTTCTATTTATTTTATTTTACTAGCTGAAAATGATATCACGGATTCTTCATGAGTTAAGTCTCGAATGTCTTCAAAGAAAAACGAGGAGGAGGATAGTAGATTTTTTGGTCTTTCACTATTATTTAATGTTAAACAGGTTGTAATTTTGCAGGACATGTAAACTAAGTTTAAGGAAGATTTTTTAGAATATGAATTTTTTAAACTAATACATGGATTTTAGATGATCGCCTCTATAATGTGTTAGATTATTGGGTTTTCTAAACTTTAGATATGACTTGGATTAAAGATGTTATTGATAAAGAATCCATTCAACTATTGCATTTGCTGTGGAATATTTCATGGGATAATACTGTTTATAAATTAATATTTAATCAGAATTTATATGTTACTGGTCCAAAGGTTTTGTTAAAGGACTTGTGGAAAAAAAACAAAATAAAGGAAAGGGTTTTTGTTTGGTATCTTACTCGTCGGATTTCTTCGAATGGTATACAACTACAGCAACAACTGCAGCGATCGCCAGTATCGCTAATGTAAATCCAGGTGTCTCTTTTTCTACTTCTACTGTCCTTACATGACCACCGAGTTCTATGTCATAATCACCGTGATCTTCGAATTCGTATTCTTCACTGATTGACAATGTATCTCCAGGTCCGAGAGTATAGGTTTCGTAGACATCACCATCGATAATCAGATCGATAGTACCTTCTTCTCCACCTTGGTTCTCTAGGTCAGCGGTTATCTCGACTTCGAGAGGTGCCTCACCTTCGTCAGGGTCCACTTCGAAGTTACTCACCACTATATTAGCAGGTTCTACTTCTTCCTCAGCGACACGTACAACTCTTCTTGTACGATGTACTTGTACTATGTAATCACCTGGTTCATCAAATGTATGTGTTTCATCGACAGATACTGTCTCATCAGCTCCGACTGTGTAATCCGCTATAACCGTACCTGCAGCCTTAACATCAAATGTAATTTCATCGCCAGTTGGGTTGAACACGTCAGCGGTTATCTCAACGTCGAGAGGTGCTTCACCTTCATCCGGACTTACAACGAAGTTACTTACTTCTAGGTCTTCTATTGGTTCCGTTACAGTTACTGTAGTGGATCTATCTCCTAGTGCTATTACATACTCCCCTTCCTCTTCAAGGGTGAATATCTCTGTGTAAGATCTGGTCTCTCCGGCTTCTAATGTTACTGTATCATGAACATCACCATCGATCATCACACTGATGTCGCCTGTCTCATCGCCTACGTTTTCTAACATTGCAGATACACTCACTTCGAGTGGTGCGGGACCTTCTACAGGATCTACATCGAAATCGCTAACTTGGATATCCGCTTCTGCAACACCAATCACTAACAGTGACACTTCTTGTACAGCCGGTGCGACTGCTCCTTCGATCGTACCCTCGATACGTATCAACTGTGTACCTGTCAGACCTTCAGTGAAGTCAGAATCGACATCTATTCTGAATAAACCGTCTTCTACGAGTACACCTTCTGCGACACGATCTGTTCCGGGTATCCTTGCCGTTACTTCACCTTCGTCGGCATCGTATGTACGTCTTTCTGGATAATCTTCACGGATACGGGCTCTGGCCTCTATTTCGAATTCTTGACCAGCATCTACTCTAGATGGCATTGTCACTCGTCTTATTTCGAATCTCCTTACGACCAATCTGTCTTCCCAGTGATCTTCTGGTAGTGGATAGTTGTTATCATCGTAGCTCCATCTCTCCATCTCCATGACCATGTTCGGTTCGTCTATCTCTATGATCCTGAACGGACCCTGTGAGATGAACAAATGTTCATGATTATCGAAGAAATCGATACTTCTCTGGACTTCAGTGGCTACATCGACATCACCTAAGACTTCAGGCATCGTTTCAAGGTATTCTGGTATCCAATCATTGTCGATTATGTTCTCCATGACCTGAACGAAAGATTCTCCTTGAGCACGACTGATAAAGTGGATCCAGTTCTCGGCTTCTGACCAAGACCATACTTCTCCAGCTCCATCAACGCCTTCCCAAAGGTCAGATTCATCTTCGTGTTGATCTATCAATATCCTTGCAGCTTCGTATACCTGCCAGGGTTTGAATACAGTTGTGGAGTAGAAACTAGCAACTGTTCCTTCGTCTGGGAACGCATAGTCACCGTAAACTGTGTATGATGTAACTTCTCCACCTTCTTCATGGAATTCGATACCCTTGATATTCGCGAAAGTTTCGATAGCTACGTCTCCCCAAGGTCCATAATGGTATCTATCATCTTCTACTTCGTAAGTAAGTGATTTACTGAATGCATACCAATACATCAGATCTCTATATGTCATCGGATTTCCATCGTGGAATTTACCAAGATCTCCATCACCTGTTTCATAGAAATCATATGTTACTGAATTAGCGGATTTAATGTCATCTCCTACTTGAACCCATTCACGTTCAAAAGGATCGTAATCCCATGCTCCCTCAGGTACATCCATTTCTCTTATTAAGTCATCGCCGTCCCAATAGTAATCTTCTTCGTACTCGAATTCAGATCGTACACCTATCGGCATCCCTCGAGAAGGGTGATTGTAGAATGAGAAATCACGTGCCATATCCTGCTGCTGCATAGAATAGGTATCTCCAGAACCATCGATCCTGTTCCAGTTATCCATGTATAATGCACCAACACTGGAATACTGAGCTGCTTTGAAAGCTCCATCAGGATCACGGATCTTCAGAGTTCTTGGACTCCAGATTCCTGCCCATCCTGTCACGATGTCGGTAGCGGCTTCAGCAACTCTACTTGAATCATACACAAAGAAGTCGTGTGTAGATACTAAGAAGACTCTTACTGATTCCTGTATACCGTATTCAGTTATAGCCTGCATCCATTCCCAATAGCGTTCCATAGTAGGTGCTCTTCCACCCATTAAGTCTCTACCAATTTGTTCTATATCGTCAGACTGAACTGCTCTGACTTGCCAGTGGTCTGGTGAACCCATACCTGCAGTCCATCCGTACCAACCTAGGTACATCTGATTCATCGCAGCTTCCTGGAAACCGTTAGCAGCGCTAGCTATCCATCCACCTGTGTACATGTGGAATGTCATGCTTGCTGGGTTAGCGAACAAGGTCATCCCGAAGAGAGTAGCACCTTCTCCGTCAACTCTATCTACTGCGAAACCCATGTCTTCCATCTTATCGGACCAATCGTGGCCTATGCTGAGTCTTTCGTCTTCGATCCTATTAGCTGATATCAGTTCTATCTGTTCTCCACCGAATTCCCAAACGGGATCAGTCTCAGTTCCTGTGTTTTCTAAAGTTTCGCCAGTCCAATCTGCTATACCATCATGGTTGGCCCAATAGTTCATCCTATCTTGGATCATGTTGAAAGCTCTGTCAAAATCACCATCTTGATCGACCTCGAGCATCTCTACTATTGGCCTGTAATATTCTTCATAACCTGGTCCTTCTTGCCCCATAGCCATGTATCGTTCTGTACCATATCCATCATATAGATCCTCTAGGTATTGCGTCCTATCTACCATGAAGTTGTTAGCAAAACGGATATGTCTATCGGCCAAAGGATTGAACTGCCATTCTCCGTCGACTTCGATAACTGGTAATCCTCCACCGATCATGGTTAGTTCGGTTTCAGGATAGTCGTCTTGAGTTTCCTTGTCGAAAGCAGGGTTCAAAAATAGATTGTTGTAAGAACCACTACTCATCCATGTTCCTAAGTTAGCTTTCCATTCGTCAGATATACCGTCGTACAGTTCTCCTGGTACACTTTGTATAAAGACATCTAGGTCACCAACTGCTGTATCCCCAAGTCCTGTTTCTTGAGTCGTCCTAACCTCCAGTGTTATGGTCTCGATATATACTGGATCATCTGCAGTTACAGAATTTGCGACCACAGCTACACCGGCCATAACTAAAAAAGTGGCGGTTAGTATACTTATTATCTTTTTCATTTTTATTTCACCTCATTTGGCTATTTGCCTGGTGTTATACTATTTTTCTAAAGTATTTATACATATGTTCAACACTAGGTTGAAAATAAACCGCAGTTAAATCAAAAAAGGTACGAAATATACCCTAATCAATTCAAAAAATTGACAAGAACTATTTTTGATATTTATTAGGTGTAGGATATAGCTAGATTATTTTACAAAAAGAGCACTTTTTTTTGATAAATTTGGTAAAAGGATGAAAAAAAAAAACAAAATAAAGGAAAGGGTTTTTGTTTGGTATCTTACTCGTCGGATTTCTTCGAATGGTATACAACCACAGCAACAACTGCAGCGATCGCCAGTATAGCTAATGTAAATCCAGGTGTCTCTTCTTCGACTTCTACTGTCCTTACATGACCACCGAGTTCTATGTCATAGTCGCCGTGATCTTCGAATTCGTATTCTTCATCGATTGACAATGTATCTCCAGGTCCGAGAGTATAGGTTTCGTAGACATCACCATCGATAATCAGATCGATAGTACCTTCTTCTCCACCTTCGTTCTCTAGGTCAGCGGTTATCTCGACTTCAAGAGGTGCCTCACCTTCGTCAGGGTCCAATTCGAAGTTACTCACTACTATATCAGCAGGTTCTACTTCTTCATCTTCGACACTTACTACTCTTCTTGTACGATGTACTTGTACTATGTAATCACCTGGGTCATCAAATGTATGTGTTTCATCGACAGATACTGTCTCATCAGCTTCGACTGTGTAATCCGCTATATTCGTACCTGCAGCCTTAACATCAAATGTTATTTCATCGCCAGTTGGGTTGAACACGTCAGCGGTTATCTCAACGTCGAGAGGTGCTTCACCTTCGTCAGGGTTGACTTCGAAGTTACTTACTTCTAGGTCTTCTACCGGTTCCGTTACAGTTACTGTAGTGGATCTATCTCCTAGTTCTATTGTGTAATCTCCTTCCTCTTCAAGGGTGAATATCTCTGTGTAAGATCTGGTCTCTCCGGCTTCTAATGTTATTGTATCATGAACATCACCATCGATCATCACGTCGATTTCGCCAGTCTCATCGCCTACGTTTTCTAACATTCCAGATACACTCACTTCAAGAGGTGCGGGACCTTCTGAAGGATCTACATCGAAATCGCTAACTTGGATATCCGCATCTCCAACACCAATCACTAACAGCGATGTTTCTTCTACAGCCGGTGCGACTGCTCCTTCGATAGTACCCTCGACACGTATCAACTGTGTACCTGTCAGACCTTCAGTGAAGTCAGAATCGGCTTCTATTCTGAATAAACCGTCTTCTACAAGTTCACCTTCTGCGACACGATCTGTTCCGGGTATCCTTGCCGTTACTTCACCTTCGTCGGCATCGTATGTACGGCTTTCTGGATAATCTTCACGGATACGGGCTGTGGCCTCTATTTCGAATTCTTGACCAGCATCTACTCTAGATGGCATTGTCACTCGTCTTAATTCGAATCTCCTTACGACCAACCTGTCTTCCCAGTGGTCTTCTGGTAGTGGATAATTGTCATCCTCGTAGCTCCATCTCTCCATCTCCATGACCATGTTCGGTTCATCGATCTCTGTGATCCTGAACGGACCCTGTGAGATGAATGTGTGGCCATGATCATCGAAGAAATCGATACTTCTCTGGACTTCAGTTTCTACATCGACATCACCTAAGACTTCAGGCATCGTTTCAAGGTATTCAGGTATCCAATCATGGTCGATCATGTTCTCCATTACTTGCACGAAGGTTTCTCCATGATCGCTACCGATGAAGTGGATCCAGTTCTCGGCTTCTGACCAAGACCATACTTCACCTGCACCATCTACATCTTCCCAAAGGTCAGATTCATCCTCGTGTTGATCTACCATTATCCTTGCGGCTTCGTATACCTGCCATGGCTTATAAGCGGTGCTATCATAGTGATAAGCAACTGTTCCTTCGTCTGGGAAAGCGTAATTTCCGTAAACTGTGTAAGATGTAACTTCTCCACCTTCTTCATGGAATTCGATACCCTGGATGTTCTCGAAACCTTCGATGGCTACGTCTCCCCAAGGTCCATAATGGTATCTATCATCATCTTCTACTTCGTAAGTAACTGATTTACTGAATGCATACCAATACATCAGATCTCTATATGTCATCGGATTTCCATCGTGGAATTTACCAAGATCTCCATCATCTGTTTCATAGAAATCATATGTTACTGAATTAGCGGATTTAAGGCCATCTTCTACTTCTGTCCATTCACGTTCAAAAGGATCGTAATCCCATGCTCCCTCAGGTACATCCATTTCTCTTACAAGGTCATCGCCGTCCCAATAGTAATCTTCTTCGTACTCGTACTCAGTCCTCAGACCTATAGGCATACCCTCAGCTGGGTGGTTATACATCGTGTAGTCACGGACCATATCCTGCTGCTGCATGGAGTATGTATCTCCAGAACCATCGATCCTGTTCCAGTTATCCATGTATAGGGCACCGACACTAGAATATTGAGCAGCTTTGAATGCTCCTTCATCATCGTGGATTCTTAGTGTTCTAGGACTCCAGATTCCTGCCCATCCTGTCACTATATCGGTAGCGGCTTCAGCAACCCTATCTGCATCATACACAAAGAAGTCGTGGGTGGATACTGTGAATATTCTTACGGATTCCTGTATACCGTATTCAGCTATATCTGTCATCCAATCCCAGTAATGATCCATCGTAGGTGCTCTTCCACCCATTAAGTCTCTACCAGTCTGTTCGATATCATCACATTGGATCGAACTGAGCTGCCAGTGTTCGGGTGAACCCATACCTGCAGTCCATCCGTACCAACCTAGGTACATCTGATTCATTGCGGCTTCTTGGAAAACGTTAGCAGCGCTAGCTATCCATCCACCTGTGTACATGTGGAATGTCATGGCTTCTGGGTCAGCATATAAAGTCATTCCGAAGAGAGTAGCACCTTCTCCGTCAACTCTATCTGTTGCGAAACCCATGTCTTCCATCTTATCGGACCAATCGTGGCCTATGCTGAGTCTTTCGTCTTCGATCCTATTAGCTGATATAAGTTCTATCTGTTCTCCACCGAATTCCCAAACGGGATCTGTATCAGTTCCTGTGTTTTCTAAAGACTCATCGGTCCAATCCTCTATACCATCATGTTCAGCCCAGAAATTCATCCGTTCCTGAATTATGTCGAATGCTCTGTCGAAATCACCATCTTGGTCGACCTCGAGGTCTGCGACTACTTCTGCGTAGTGCTCTTCGTAACCTGGTTCTTCTTGTCCCATAGCAAAGTATCGTTCTGTACCATATCCATCATATAGGTCCTCTAAGTATTCGGTCCTATCGACCATGAAGTTGTTAGCAAATCGGATATGTCTGTCTGCTAATGGATTGAATTCCCATTCGCCGTCAACTTCAACGACCGGTAACCCTCCACCGATCATCGTCAGTTCGGTATCGTCATAGTCTTCCTGAGTTTCCTTGTCGAAAGCAGGGTTAAAAAATAGATTGTTGTAAGAACCACTACTCATCCATGTTCCTAACTGTGCTTTCCAGTCATCAGATATACCGTCGTACAGTTCTCCTGGTACACTTTGTATAAAGACATCTAGGTCACCAACTGCTGTGTCCCCAAGTCCTGTTTCTTGAGTCGTCCTAATCTCCAATGTTATGGTCTCGATATATACTGGGTCATCTGCAGTTACAGAGTTTGCAACAACAGCTACACCCGCCATAACGAGAACAGTAGCGATTAGAACGCTCATCGTTTTTTTCCATTTCATTATTTATCGTCCTCTACAATTAGTGTAAAAGTAATCTTTTATTTAAAGCTTATGTATTTTTAAAGCTGTTCTATATATTATTTATCTAGAATTATGAACGCCCCAGATTATATATAACTGAGGTGAAATATATATGCTACTGAGGTCCTATCAACATATATGTGGCATTATAGTATATAAAAATTAAAGTGTGTTATCTGCGAATTATTTCGTTTCATATTTTATCACCTTTTTCAGCTTTCTCGAAAAAGTTACCTAAAATATATGAACGAACTCTTTTCCAGAATATCTCTTCAGGAGTTCTCAGATC
>PULU01000092.1 GCA_003551065.1 Thermoplasmata archaeon
ATAGTTCTGTCATCGCCTTCACGCAGTGCCTCAGCGGCCAGCTCATGGGCGTAAAGCGGTGCATCGAGTGCTTCCGATAATTGTTCAGCCCCTCCAACGTGATCGAAATGTCGATGAGATAGTATTATCCGGTCTATATCGAGTTCATTATCATCAACATAATCGACGACTCGTTTGATCGGACCTGCACCAGCGTCCACGATAAAATTCTTCTGAGACTTGATTATATAGATATTGGACGAGAACGCCTTGCCAGCTATCCTTTTGACTTTAACTGTAGATCTCTGCGAATCTCTCAAATGATCGGTCATAGGTTTCCTCCACGTCATCGGGGAATGCACAGGCCGGCAGTTCTTTGCGGGATAGGTGGTACTGGATACACTCGCAGCATATCCCTTTTCTTGGACATCCAGGGTAAGAACAATTACAGTTATCCATATTTTCAGATTTTTGACACTCCATAATATCACGATTCGAACTTTGAGTTCATAGGGAGATTATAAATTTTTTGCGAGGATGAGTTTCAGCAGAACTAACTTTTCAGTCTTATGAAATGGTCTAGAAACGGATAATCTGGTGAATCGATATGAGTAATGGATATGGATAAGAGAGGCAAATCGATCTGATTTAGTAGATTTTCATTCATCTAGTTTGCTGAGCGTTCGTATAGTAGTCTTGTAATCACAAAGCTACTATGACCACAGCAGTGATGGGGCGAGGTGCAGGATTTTTTTCGCTATATCCTACAGATTATGGTGCAGGTTTGATGTGCAAGTTCATCCGTCCAACTTGACTGTTTATAGATTACAGGTAAATCTGAACCGCACTAAAATCGATATTAAATCAAATATAATAAAAAACATATACATTCAAAAACACCGATATATATATATATACAGGTAGTCCTTTATGTATTGTTGAGAGTGATAAGATATCAAGCGATGTCTCTGAAAAGAATAAAGTACGGGTGATGGTGCTCACGATCGTATTGGTGCTGGTGGTAACCATGTTGATCACAGGGTGTTTGGAAGAGGAGGACCCGATCGAAGTAGAGGTAGATGAAGGATACGATGAGATAGTGATACCGGAGGAAGAGCAACCGGATGAAGGAGGACCGGTAACTTATCCACAAAATCAGTCGATAGTGACAACTAATGTGAACAATGAGAGTTCCCTGGAATTTGAAGTGGAACCGAGATCTCTTAAGAGATCTGATGTTATAGATGCCCGGATCAAACTATCGGCTGAAGGAACATTTGAAGAGGAGTTAGACGTGAGCACTTTTAAGTTTAGAATATCAGAAAAAGAAGAAAGTGAAAGTCCATTTAATATTGCTCGAATTCATCCAGAGTATAGTCAAATCGATAATGGTGATCGTTGGCCTCATGATGAACAGCGAACAGGACGTGCTATGGTAGGACCAGGGAATTTTGCGCACGAAGGTTATGACCTGGATTCAAATGAATTTTCAGTAGAAACGATGCTGTACTGGGAGATAGATTCAGAAAATATAGGAGAAGAGTTTACCCTACAATTAGAAGCGATAGTAGGCGGACTTTCGGAGGATGTTTCAGCTACGATAGACATTCATTTAGAAGGTGGTGAAGAATAATGTCAGAGGAGAATAGAATTAGGCTGAAGGTGCTCACGATCGTATTGTTGCTGGTGGTGACGATGGTGGTCGTCGGTTATTATCAGAGAGAAGATGATGATAAAGAAGAATTGGAGATAGAAAAAGGTTCAGATGAATTGACGATCGAATATTTTCCTTCTGAGGGTGAGGTCGATGGAAGAAATTATAACAAAAATAGTAATGCTACTACTCTCGTCGATCAAAATAATATTTTAGCTCTCGAAGTCGAAGTGTGGGATGTTAAAGCAGGTAGTCTATATCAGTATATAGATTTAAAAATAAGAGGTGAAGGTAACTTTGAAGAAGATTTTGAGCCAGAAATACTCGAATTGAGAGCTCAGGGTAGAGATGAAGAAAATGCTTCGTATAATTCTCATACTTTTTCTCAAGATAGAAATTGGCTAGAGACTGAGAATTGTTCAATTAAATATGATGAGGATTATACATCGCTTGGAAATTCTGGTGTAGAACCTGCAAAGTTAGGAGCTGATATAGAATCTAACAGATTTTTTGCTGAAAGTCGCTTTCAATGGTCGATACCTGATAGGAATTGGTACGAGTCTTATACTCTCGAATTACAGGCGATTTTACATGGATTATCTGAAGAGGTAACAGCTAGTATAGATCTGTCGATAGATGTATACTCACAAGTTCAAGGTATGGAGGTCGAGACCGATAAAGAGCACTATTATACTAGTGATTACACTTCCGAAGAGGATGCTGAAGAAAACCAGTATTATGTTGAACCAAAACTCTATTACGAGTTCGAAAATCCGCAAATAGAAGAGGACCATCTCTACGACGTAAAGATATCTTTAAGATTAGATGATGGATGGGAGACTTTCTATGAAGGTGAAGACAAAATCGTGAATATCTCTTACGAAGCGGATTTTTCTTTGGAAGTCGACGAAGGTACAGAACAGCAGGAATATCAGGTAAGATTCACCATAATTTCGCAGGAGAGTGGATGGGAATATGACTCTTCGGAGGATATCGAGATATCATTCTACGTGACAGAAGATGGGGGTGGATGAACATATGAATTTATCCGAAGAAGCAAAACCTAAGTTGATGGTGGTCGCGATCGTAGCGATGCTGGCGGTTACGATGATCGTGGCCGGGTATCGTGATGAGGGAGATCCGATTAAAGTGGTTGAAGGATTTGATGAAACAAACCTTGAATATCTACCAGAAGAAGTAATGTCGGAAAATTATCCCGCTGATCCGGCAACTGCACTTACATCTATCAACAACGAGAGTTATATAGAATTACACGTTGTACCTCGATCTATTGCAGCAACTGGCATCCGGCAAATGATAAGGTTGGTAATTATCGTAGAAGGAATGATAGATGAGGAGCTTGAACCCGAATATATTCTCTTAGAAAATGAAGTATCCCGTTCTTTCACGGATTTCATGCTTTCGGATACCATGCTAAATAATGAATCGATCTCGGAATATCATCCTCAAACAGATACTATACGTAGAGTAGGGTCTTATATACACACGAACGAATTCGTTTTTGAGACCTTGCTACAGTGGGACATATACCCGGAGAACTGGGGCGAACCTTTGACTTTAGAGTTAAAAGCTACACTTGGAGGATTGTCTGAAGAGGTACCAGCAACCGTCAATATTCATATAGAATGAGGATATGAAGGATAAAATGTAACGGTTGATGACGAAATAGAACCTACTGATCATGATGTGTATTTTACATGCCCGATGAGGAATCGTATCATTTGAAGGACCTGACAGAACCTCGTTAGATATTATGATGTCACGTAACAATGTTCACGATATGACAGATGGGCCGTGACGGTGGACCTGATCCACCACACAATCTACCTTAGGGAGATGATACGTAGTTTGAAGAGAAGTAGTACGGACAACTAGAACAACCATCTTCCTCCCTAAACCCCTCTTCCTTTCCCCTTTCCGAACGATTGTTGATGTTGGATTTATTCAAAAGCCTCGTTGGTCCCACTCCAAAATTCAGATCTCGGTTCACCATTTAACATAACTTTCCGAAAAGAATAATTACCGTGACCAGTTCAGCATGAACGATGGGAACGTTTTGTCAAAGATGTGGGACACTGCTTCCTCCAGATAAAAATGGATCGTACTGCCCAAGATGTAAGAGAGGAGGGATCAAGAAACAAAGAAAACCGAAGATGATGAAGGATGAAGGCCCAGGATTATTTCCTTTCAAAGATGTTAGAGATGGACAAAAAGAATTCATGGACGATTCTGAACGAGCCTTCTCCCAGGGAAAAGTTTTGTTAGCACATGCACCCACGGGTATCGGTAAAACTGCAGCTGTACTCACCTCTGCCGTAAAATCAAAAACGGAGAACAAGAAGATTTTCTTTCTTACCAGTAAACAGTCTCAACATCGTATAGCGATAGATACAGTACAAAGTATGTCCTCATCTATCAACGCCATCGATATAATCGCTAAGCAGCACATGTGTCCCAGGGAGGAATCAAAATTACCGTATCCAGTTTTTGAAAAGTTCTGTAGTGAGAAGGGGAAACAATACTGCAATCTATATAATCGAAAGATGAAAGATGTTTCAAACCAGTTGAAGGAGGACACGTTGCATGTACATGAGATAGTTGAGATGTGTAGTTCAAAAAACGTCTGTCCTCATAAAGCTGCTCTAGAAACCGGCAAATACGCAGATATAATCGTGTGTGATTACAATTATATCTTTTCGGACATCAGAGACCAGATATTGGAACAACTCGGTCTTGCCATAGATGATTGTCTGGTCATAGTCGATGAAGCACACAACCTCCCAGATAGAGTGAGAGGTCACCTAGAGGAAACGATATCAACTCAGGTACTTCAGGAAGCACATGGATTACTGAATATGTCTGATCCATCGCTAGCTAGCTTTATCAAAAGGCTGGTCATGGAGTTCGAAGAACTTGATATACAGGAACAACCTATAGAGAAAGAGTTCCTTGACGGCATTGTAGATGATGCCCTGAAAGGTGGTCTGATCCACGGCAAGGAGTTCGATACACTGCTGAAGGAATTGGAACAAGCAGCTAGTAGATTAGTAGAAGATGACCCAGCGGCTTCGGCCCCTTGGAGGGTCTTTTCGTTCTTCACTAAATGGAATAACGAGGGTCCTGAGATATTCAGAGGGTATCGACCAAATCCCCCGACATTCCAGGTGGGATTACTAGACCCTGCATATATGACAGGAGATATATTCTCACAGATCTCCGGAGCTGTTCTTATGAGCGGAACTCTGCACCCTGGTGAGATGTACGCCGATCTTTTAGGTATCGACCGACCGATGATAAAAAGGTATGATTCTCCTTTCCCAGAAAAGAACAGAAAGATGATAAGTGTGAACAATCTCACAACGTCTTATAAAGAAAGAGGCCTACATATGTACCAGGCCTTTGCAAACAGTATCTCTGATGTTGCTAACAATGTCCAAGGGAACGTCGCTGTTTTCTTCCCCTCATACAATCTTATGGAGAAGGTCTCGAACAGACTCGAACTAGTACATCTCGATAAAGACCTCATACTGGAAGACAGGAGATATTCGAAGTGGGAAAAGGAAAGACTAGTAGATTCACTAAAACGCTCGGAAAACAATGTTCTGATGGGCGTCCAGGGCGGTAGCCTATCGGAAGGCGTTGACTACGAGGATAATATACTTTCAGTCGTAATTATAGCTGGAATACCCTTCCCTCCTCCATCTATCGAATTGGATTCTTTGCAGGACTACTATACCGAAAAGTTCGGTGAACAAAAGGGTTTTGATTATGCAAGGGTGTATCCTGCTTTGAACCGTGTACAGCAGGCAGCTGGAAGGTGTATCAGGAGTAAATACGATAAGGGATTGATCGTACTGATGGATAAACGTTTCAATTACGATATGTATAAAAATAAGATGCCCGATGATTTTGATTACGATATCGCCGATGACCTAAGATCAGAATGTGAAGAATTCTTTTAGATGCTTAGTCTTTCTCTTCTTTTAAGAACCTCATCTCGTTCCAGAGGATCTCATGTTCCAGGTCGTTCTTATCTAAGAAATCGCTGATCTTATTTGTGATCATGTCTATTTCGGATTCTTCCTCATCGATCCTCGGGTAGATAAAGAATTCAACCCTATCTCTATCTATGGGGAAGATCATCCTATACCTTGCTTCCCTGTTATGCCCCATAGGTTTCCTGTTCTGCTGCAGATCTTCCAGATTCATCCTGATAAGCATCTCGATATATTCTTCTCCACTGTCTTCTGGATATTGATCAGCGATATCCATGAATAGATCGAATAACTCGGGAAATATCGGAGCTAGATCTTTGAACTCTACTTCTTCAGCGAACCTGAATAAACTGCTCCTCTTTATGATATCGAATTCTTTCTGTTTCATCTGATTCTCAACCCAATTCAATTACCATTATTTAGTGATTTTCGTCCGTTCATTCGATAGCTTCCACCCAGATAGTGATATCCTTGCCATTTATGGACCAATCCTTTTCTAGTCCTTCACCACTACCTTCATCTAGCGTCTCAGAGAGGGTCTCGTTCATTATATAGCTCTTCATCTCCTCAACAGCCTCGTGAAGATCATGATCTCCTTTGTATCTAGTATGTATCTTCTGGGTGTATCCTAGCTCCAGGTCTTTTCTCATGGTCTGTATCCTTCTGACGACGTCTCTAGCTAGACCTTCGATCTCCAAGTTCTTATCGATATCTACATCCATGAAGACCTTTACCTCTTTACCTTCACTAGCCGTGTATCCGCTTTTGATATCCTCTAGTATCTCAACATCTTCTTCGGTGATATCGAAGCCGTCCAATTCAGCTTCACCTTCATCTAAAAGATCTTTCTTCAGTGAATTTGCATCAGCAAACTCGATCAGTTCAGCGACTTTATCAGCATCACCTTTAAATTTTGGTCCTAAAGAGGAATAGTTCGGTTCTATCCTAGTTTCGGTAAGACCACTTTCATCACCGGAGAAAACGAGTTCCTTGACGTTCAACTCGTCCATCAAAATATCTTTGAATATCTCGCAAGCTTCTTCAAAGGAGTCGTTCTCAGAGACCACTACTGCCTGGTTTAATGGTTGCCTGAGCTTGATGTTCTCCTGCTGTCTCGCATTCCTACCCAATTCAGCGATCTTTATGACTGAATCCATGTGCTGTTCTAAACTCTCTTTGATATACTCTTCATCGCTCTCAGGATAATCCAACATATGCACGGATCCTGGACCATCTTCAGTTTCTTTGAATAAAGACTGATATATCCTTTCGGATAAGAACGGGGTAAAGGGTGCCATCACCTGGGTCAGTGTCTTCAAGGTTTCATAAAGCGTATTATATGCACTCTCTTTTTCCTTATCAGTCCCTTCCCAGAATCTCCTACGACTCCTTCTGAGGTACCAGTTACTCAGATCGTCTATGAATTTCTCTATAGCCCTGGTCGATCTATGGACTTCGAGCTCGTCTAATCCATCTCTTACTTCATTGATAAGAGTATTTTTCTTGGATATGAGCCATCTATCGATCTGGTCGTTGACCTCGTATTCACCAGGTTCAAAATCATCTATATTTGCATTGCTGGTGAAGAAGGATACCACATTCATCAAGGTATTCAAGGTCTTACTGATCTTCTCGGATACCAGCTCATCACTGAATTTTGTGGATTTCCAAACCGGTGAACTCAGGAAATATACACGAGTAGCGTCCGCACCCAAATTCTCTAGTACTTCCATGGGTTCCACAGCATTACCTTTGCTCTTGCTCATCTTTTCCCCATCTTCATCCAGCACCAGACCTAGAGTCATACAGCTCTTGTAAGCCGGTTCGTCGAATAAAAGCGAACTTATAGCCAATAGACTGTAAAACCATCCTCTAGTTTGGTCTAAAGCTTCTGTGATGAAATCTATAGGGAAAGCTTCGTCGAACCCATCTTCGTTCTCAAAGGGATAATGAAATTGTGCGAAGGGTGCGCTTCCGCTGTCATACCAACAGTCGATCACGTAATCTACTCTTTCCATGGTTCTGGAACATTCTGGACATTCTAGCTTCACCCTATCCACCCATGGTTTATGGAATTCAAAATCCTCTTCTAGCGGTTCTTTAGCTAGATCTTCTAACTCCTCTCGACTGCCGACACAGTGTTCATGCCCTTCATCACATATCCATATAGGTAATGGGGTTCCCCAGAAACGGTTCCTACTCAGTGACCAATCCTTCAATTCGTCCAGGAAATTTCCGAACCTACCGTGTTTAAGATGTTCGGGTTTCCATGTCACCATATCATTATTATCTATGAGTTTTTGTTTCTCCTGAGAAGTTCTGATGAACCAGCTTTCAAGGGCATAGTAAAGTAAAGGAGATTCACATCTCCAGCAGAACGGGTAAGTATGGGTTACAGTCTTTCTTTTGATCAGATCTCCCCTTTCATCGAGGTTTTTCATTATCCCATTATCTGCATCTTTAACGAACTGGCCAGCATGATCCGATACAATATTCTTGAATTTACCATCTTCATCGACAGGATTCACCAGTGAAACACCTTCTTCTTTACATAATTCAAAGTCGTCTTCACCGAATGCTGGAGCTATATGGACGATACCCGTTCCTTCTTCTAAACTAACAAAATCAGCATGGGTAACATAGTGACTCTTACTATCAGAATCCACATAATCGAACATGGGTTTGTATTCCTTCCCTAAAAGGTCCTCACCTTTCATGGTTTCAAGGACTTCGGCATCTTCGAATATATCATCTACAAGCTTTTCTGCAAGATAGTATCTTTCTTTATCATGTTCAACCAAGGCATAGTTCAGATCTTTTCCCACGACAAGAAGAAGATTCGAGATGAGTGTCCAGGGTGTGGTAGTCCAGGCCAAAAAGTAAGAATCTTCATCTTCCAACTTGAAACGGACATATATCGAGGGGTCTTCCGTTTGTTCATATCCTTGAGCGACTTCGTGACTTGATAAAGGCGTCCCACATCTAGGACAATATGGGACAACTTTGTAACCTCTCTCTAGAAGACCGTTCTTCCAGTGCTGTTTTAAACTCCACCAAACACTTTCGATATAATCATCTCTCATGGTCACGTAGGCGTTTTCATAATCGATCCAGAAGCCTATCCTTTCGCTCATATCCTCCCATTCTTTCTGATACTTGAACACACTCTCTTTGCAGAGTTCGTTGAACCGTTCTAACCCGAACTCCATTATCTCTTCCTTCGTATCTATACCTAACTGCTTTTCGACTTCGATCTCGACCGGCAGTCCATGGGTATCCCAACCTGCTATATTTGGGACGATCTGATATCCTTCCATGGTCTTGTATCTAAGATAAACATCTTTAGCGACTCTCGTCAAAACGTGACCCATGTGCGGCATACCGTTGGCTGTCGGCGGTCCCTCTGTGAAACTGAATTTTTTATCTCTTCCCCTATCTCTAGAGTTCTCTGCGATATCATGTGATCTCCAGAACTCGAGTATCTCCTCTTCCTTCTCCGGTATCGGCGCATTCTTGTCCAAGGGCTTGAACTTCCCGTTATTTTCACTCATCTGGAATCCTCCAAAAAACAAAATTATAACCATAACTGGGCGGATGGTTTATCTAATAGCTAATTATGATCCTTTCTTGATTAGCTGCCCAGTTCATAGGAATATCAGATAAGTATTCGATATTTAAATATTACCTATCGGGGTTAGTCTTCTTGGATCGACTCTGGTGCATCTGCGAAAGCGATGAGAGAATCTATCTCCATGAAATGCAGGTCACCAAATATCACAATGCACTGAAGCCCCTCTCCGAAATCGTGGTTTAAGATATCGGTTGGGTAGCCGGCTTTCAATTCTGGATCGGACGAACCGGCCCTTGCTATCCCAGCTGCGACCGTTTCTTCGTTGATCACTCCCTCTGATAAGGTCTCTTCGAGATGTAGCAGCGCTTCCATGCCTTCATTTACCGTCATGAACTCCTCATTCTTTCCGTTTATATCGAGCAGTACCAGAGAGTGTAACCCCAGCTCCTGATTGTTTCTGATCCCCTGGTAAGGACTCTTTGGATAATTCTCCATTACTTTGAAAAAGGGCAGGGTCACTGTCTTTCCAAATTTGTAATGTTGAACCCCCAATATCGAAGGAGCAGCGGAGAATATCGATGATGAATGTATCACCCTAGTCTCGATCCCTTCTTCTACGGCCCTCAACCTTAGATCGACATGTGTAGTAGCTGCCATGGGATCACCTGCTGTCAAAAACACAACTTTTTTGTCCCTAGCTTCTTTGATAGGTGACGCCTGCTGTTCAACACCTTCCCTGTCTAATATCTGAATATCGACTCCCAACTCCTTTTCTATCTTAGTAAGATCTGTTCCTGCTAGATGACTAGTATAGAATTCAGAATACACTACGTCGGCTCTCTGAACGATCTTTTTACCTTTCAAGCTGATATCTTTTTCGTCGTACAATCCCAAACCGATGAATATTAATTCTCCCATCTGTTTTACCTCTTTGACATGCTCTGTTTGAAAGTTCCTAAAACTAAAGGAGAAAAGGTTAGAAATAAGCTTTTGGAAGAAGATCTACTCGAAAAACGGGGTCGGATCACCTCTGATGAGGAATTCCTATATTTCCCGATAAAGAAAGTACCAAGCGAAGATATGGATTTCGAAGTCGTTGAAAAAGAAGTAGAGATGAGGGAAAATAAATTCAGTGATTACAGGGAGGCCGTTGAGATACCTTCAGGATTCAAAGAGAAACTCCCTTCAAGTTATGATATAATAGGGGATATTGCTATAATAAAGATACCAGACGAGTTAAAAGATCACAAAAACGAAATCGGGGATGCTATACTCAGAACCCATAATAATGTGAACTCGGTCCTTGAGGATCATGGGGTCATAGGGGAGTTCAGGATCAGAGATGTTGAAACCATAGCAGGTATCGATAAAAAGACCACTATACACAAGGAATATGGTATTGAACTAGAGGTAGATATCACGAGTACATATTTTTCACCTAGATTGGCTACTGAACGTTGGAGAGTAGTTAAAAAAACTCAACCAAAGGAAAAAGTTCTAGATATGTTCGCAGGCGTAGGGCCGTACAGCATATTGATAGCTAAGAATGTAGACGTTGATAGGATCTACTGTATAGATATCAATCCTCAAGCTATTGCACTTCTGAAGAAAAACGCTGAGCGAAATAATGTGGTAGATATCATCGATCCTCATCTCGGTGACGCTAAAAGATTAGCTCCGATGTTCAAAGCAGATCGGATCATCATGAATCTTCCTCATTCATCCTTTGAATTCCTTGAATCCGCTTTAAAAGCAGCAAAAAGAGAATGTACCATACACTATTACGATATGGTAGATGAAGAAGAACAGGAAACTCGGGTTGAGAGAGTGAAGCAAAAAATAATAGACTATGGGTTCGAACCTAAAATAATTGAACAGAGGGATGTCAGAAGTTATTCAGCTTATACCATACATAAAGCATTAGACATCGAAGTTAGAAGATGAACTTACCACCGTCACTTTTCAAGTAACTCGTTGGCTGCCAGTAGAATGGTCTTACCCCTTACTTCTACTGCCTTTCCACTGATATTTTCTTCAAGTATTTCGACGATCTCATCTATGTCCTGGATCGGATTGTTTCTCAGTACCTTGATCTTTATCAATTCTTTGTCTTCCAACTGTCTCTCGATCTCTTCAATCATGTTTTCGTCGATCCCCTTCTTTCCGATCCTCACTGTTGAGTCGATTTCTTGTCCTTTGATCTTTGCCTTCTTTGCATCCATATTAATCCTCAATCTCTTCATCTAGTCCGAAACGATTTATAGTTTTGCAATTGAGGCATTTTGTCAATAATCTTCCTTTGTTAGTTCTTACGGTACAAGTTTTACCAGGAAAAAGATAAGAATAACATCTCTTGCACATCCTTCTTCTATACTGGGAAGGGATACTGACGTTGTATTTCATGCCTATCTTTCTAGCTAGTTCTACATATCTATTTGAGCGATCGTGATCTCCTTCTAGAGACGCTTTTTCTGCTCTCTGAAACAGCTTCATGATCCTTTCTTTAGCGATGTTCCTTTGTTTCCATCTAGACATCTTTTTAGCAGGTAATGTGGATATGATATATTTAATCTTCCTTCCAAAAAGTCGTACCATAATTATTATATAATTTACTCGTATTTTGGCTGAAATAATGAAGTTATACATAGAGTTGTACTTTTCAAGTGAAGGAACCCCCCCTCAGATTATAATCAAAAAGATGAAAGATATGGGGTTCGAACCCGTAGTTGGTCAGTACGATTTTGCTAAAGAATATAACAGTCCTGAAGAGTATGCTGGTATCGTGAAAAGGCTTAGTAAAGAACTTGAAGGCACGAAACTTAGGTATCGTTTAGTCACTAGAGCCGATTAGATAATCTTCTATTATCGATTCATGATCGAAGGCTAAGTCCGGTAGTTCATCTTTTGAAAAATACCGTGGTTTACGGGCATCACTTCCTCCAGATAGAGTACCTCCTGTTACTTGCAAAGAATATACTATTGATACGGTGTGTCCCCTAGGGTCCCTGTTCGGTTCTGAATAAACCCCTACGAGATCGATGATCTTTGTTTCAAGACCGGTTTCTTCTTTTATCTCTCTAACAACTGCGTCTTCCACTTTTTCGCCATATTCCACAAAACCTCCCGGGATAGCATAAGTACCTTCAAATGGAGGATTTTTCCTCTCTATCAATAATATTTTTTTCTCACTTTCTATTATACCATCTACAGTTAAAGATGGTTTTTGAAAGATATCTCCCCTATGGTCTTTCTTCATATTTTCATAGGTTTTCAGTAGTTTTTTTCCAGATTCTGAAAGTTTAGTTCCACCACCTTTATCTCCTCCTCTTTTGGAAATAACTATCTCTTCATCGGTGGCTTTTTCTATCCTTTTTATAATCCCCCATGCGTGTCTATACGACATATCCATCCTTTTTGCAGCTCCTTTTATAGAACCTGTCTCTTCAACGAGATTAAGTAGCTTTTTCCTTCCTTCCCCTAGTAAAAACCTGTCACCTTCTTTAAGCATACACTTACATTCTAGACGATACATATCTTTCATAACAGAATCATCATTATTATATCTCTCGGTACATATGTATACGTATGTTAGAAAACGTAAATATAGAACAATATAACGAAGATCGCCAATATTATTTCGAAGACCCATATTATTGTTACCAGCTGCCACTCCTTCAATTTGAAGTGTTTGACTAATATATGTGTAAGACTTTCGATTTTATCTGTTCTGCTGTGTAGATACCCTTCTTTATCTGGTACTGCAAAGTTTTCAGCTTTGAATCCACCTTTAAATTTCAGGAAGAACTCAGCTATCATCGGTAAAAATAGGATTATACCTGGAGTTATAAGATTACTAACTATGGCTGCGATGCCTATCGCTGCACCACTAAAAAGGGTAAATGTATCACCTGGGAAGATCAAAGATGGATATAGGTTAAAAACTCCGAAACCCATAACAGCTCCTAACAAAGGGAACAGTATAAGAAATCCAAGATCAGGTCCGTCGTTCAGGTATATCAAGATTATCAGTGTGGTGGAAACTATTATCGATAATCCTGCCCCTAACCCATTAAAACCTTCGAGCATATTGGAGGCATTAGCTGCACAGGTGACACCGAAAGGCACTATCAATATCAGGAGGTAAGGATGTTCTATATTGTAACCAAAAAATTCAAGGGAGTTCCCCATCATCTGTATCCCAAAAGGGATGGTGAATAGATAGGGAAGTATTGCCTTAGATCTTTGACGGATATTCACCATATCATCGACCATGCCGATCAAACCAGCTCCGATTATACCTATCAATGCTGTAAGAAAAAAAGGCTCTTCTAGACCTCTTTTCTCTCCTAGTAGCAGAGATAATCCAAATACGAATCCCATCACCGCCGATAAACCCCCCATCTCCGGAATACGAGGTTTGTGTTTTTTATGCATATCAGTTCCGTCGATGCCAGCATGTCCAAAACTCTTAATCTGCCATTTTGTTATGAGTAAAGAAACGAAAAAGGCAATCATTATAGATATGGAAATTACCAACATTTTATTCCTCTGTTTCAGACGTTGACTTTTTATCTCCTAATACATGTATCCAAATATCTATCATATATAAGTATTGTTTGCATATTAGTACAAGGCCTTTTAAAATAATAACCAAGCTGCTGTGGAGGATAAAATTACTAAAACATACATGATGAGTGTGGTCTGTCTTTCGTTTAAAGACCATATATGAGGGAATACCCACATCAACGTTTTGGCATTAGGTGGGTCAATGTTCCCTTCCTTGTCAACCTTTCCGAATTTTTCTCGTTTCTCTCCTCGTTCTGATAAGAACCAGATGGCTACCATCAGAAAATTTATAATGAGCGGCAGTAGACAAACGAAAGTAAAAGCCTCCAAATTACCTAAGATTGCAGTGATCCCTATGGCCGCTCCCATCATCATATCCCCGCAATCCCCTGGAAAAACACCTGCAGGATGTACGTTGTAGGAGAGGAATGCTATAGTTGCTCCCATGAAAGGTAATAAAAAGAACAGAATATCAGTTTCACCGGTTTCCAATAGTTTAAGGGCCAGGAATGAAAGGATTATTATAGTAGTTCCTGCAGATTGTCCATTATAGTAGGAATACATGTTGATCAGATTTGCACTAACCATTATGTAAACTGGCATAAACAATAACAGATAGATAAACCCCAACTCGACTGTCCCTATAAATGGAACATACAATAAGGTATCAACGTATCTTATCAATGGGAATGAAAAGAAGATAGGAACGATTATCTTCACAATCTCACTGTGTGTAAATTTAAGAGCACCTCCTACACCTACTATATCGTCGATCAGGCCAAAAAAGAAATAAAATATCAAAATGAATGTTATGATGTATACTATGGAAGGAGTTATGCTGGTCGAACTCAAAAAAAGTAACCCAGTCAAGTAAGCGAAAGCTATACCTATACCTCCCAACTCTGGAACGGAAGGATAACCTATCTTATACATGTCCCTGCCTGTGAACCCCTCCTTTCTTAGCTTTTTAAGTAGAGGCTTGAATAAGATTATTCCTATTATGTACGTTAACAGCAGGGTTGTTATCAATAAAAGTCTTGTATACACGTTATACACTTATATCTGGAATGTCTTACTAATATTAAAATGTTTGACATCGTCAGATTAGGTATGGAAACACATAAATAATAGCTTTTCTTAAGAGTATGTAGAGACATTTTGGAAAACCTTTTATTAGATAGAAACTAATTGATAAATAATTTAACTTAAATGGGTTGAGTGTGAAAACATGGATGAAATCGATGATATGAAAAAGAAAGGTACTACGACCGTTGGAATCGTGTGCGATGATGGAGTTGTCCTAGCTACTGAAAAGAGAGCTACCAAAGGACGTATGATTGCACATAAGGATACAAAGAAACTTTTCAGAATAGGGGATAACATGGCCTTGACCATATCTGGTTTAGTTGGAGATGGGCAAGCTATTTCACGTTTCTTGAGCTCCGAAGTGGAATTGTACAGATTAAAAAGAAATAAAGATATGACAGTTAAAGCAGCTTCAACTTTATTATCAAATATCCTACTCGGTAGAAGGATGATGCCGTATTTTGTAGGGTTGTTATTAGGCGGAGTCGATGATAACGGAGGAAAAGTTTATTCATTAGATATGGCAGGAGGAGCGATATCGGATGATTATGTTTCCGAAGGATCTGGTTCTCCTTTTGTGTACGGGGTTCTAGATGATCATTATGAAGATGGGATGGATGTAGACGCAGGTGTGGATCTAGTAATTTTATGTTTACTCGTTTCTAGCAGCAGGGATTCTGCATCTGGAGACGGAATAAAAGTTGTAAAGATCACTGAAGAAGAGGGGTTCGAGGAGATAGATGATGAAGAAGTTGAGAGAAGGATATCAAAGGTTCGGGAGAAGAAGAAAAATTTACCCCCATTATGATATATCTATATGGATTTAGAATACTCAAGTAAACAGTAATAAGAAGAGTGAACAGTATGAGCGTAGAAGATATTTTGAATGAGGCAAATAAAGCCATCAGGGATGTTCTGCCTAGACCAGTTAGAGTCTCAAACATTGAATTTGAAGGATCAACCATCGTAATATATACAAAAGATCTTAAAGAATTTACAAAAGAATCTGGGATCGTTAAAAAACTAGCTGAAAGGGTTAAAAGAAGGATATCCATAAGACCTGACCCTTCATTACTTGACAACCCTGAAGAAGCAGAAGGAAAGATCAAAGAGATAATACCAGAAGAGGCTAAAATCACAGATATGTTCTTTAAAGAAGATATGGGTGAGGTAACTATTGAAGCTGAGGCTCCTGGTATCGCTATCGGTAAGAAGGGTAAGATATTGAATGAAATAAAAAGGAAAACTGGATGGGCTCCAGACGTTGTAAGAGCTCCCCCTATACCTTCTAAGACTGTCAAGGATATCAGAAGTTATCTAAGAGCTGTAAGGAGTGAAAGGAGAAAGTTCTTGAACACATTGGGCAGAAAGATCAACAGGGATACTAGACCTGGAGAGAAATTTGCAAGGTTAACGGCCTTGGGTGGTTATAGAGAGGTAGGCAGATCAGCACATCTACTTCATACCAGAGATAGTAAAGTATTGATCGATTGTGGAGCCGATGTGTCTTCTGATGGTGATGGTAGTCCTTATCTGAACGCTCCTGAGTTAATGCCTCTTGATAATATCGATGGTATAATCTTAACACATGCTCATCTGGATCACAGTGGATTAATCCCGGCTCTTTATAAATATGGGTTCGAAGGGCCGGTTTATTGTACTCCACCGACTAGAGATCTAGCTGCACTTTTACAACTTGATTATATAAAAGTAGCTGTCGGTGAAGCTAGAGATCCTCCGTATGAATCATCGCATGTAAGAGAGGCTGTAAAACATACAATACCTCTTGAATACGGAGAGACCACGGATATAGCACCGGATATCAGACTTACACTTCATAATGCTGGACACATACTTGGGTCAGCAGTTGCACATCTTCACATCGGGGATGGTGATTACAACGTAGCACTCACTGGTGATATAAAATACGATAATACATGGTTATTCAACCAGGCGGTTAATAAGTTCCCCCGAGTCGAAACTGTGGTAATGGAATCCACATATGGTGGTTACCATGATCTACAGCCAAGCAGAAGAGATGCCGTCGCTCAATTGAAGGATATATTAGAACAGCACCTCAACAGTAAAACTGGAAAAGTGCTGATACCAGTATTCGCTGTAGGCAGGTCTCAAGAAGTCATGTTAGTTATAGAGGAGGCCATGAGAAAAGCTGAAGTACCTGAAGCACCGGTTTATCTAGATGGTATGATATGGGAAGCAACAGCAATCCATACCGCATACCCCGAATTCTTAAACAATAAACTAAAAAAGAAGATATTCCACCATGATGAAAATCCATTCTTATCTGAGATATTTAATCAGGTGGACAGCAGGGATATGAGAGAAGAGATATGTGATAGTTCAGAACCTGCTGTGGTCCTGGCAACTGCCGGTATGATGAACGGTGGACCAGTGCTCGAATATTTCAAAGCCTGGGGGGATGATCCTGAGAATGCTATCATATTCGTCGGTTACCAGGCTGATGGTACCATCGGAGATAGGATTCAAAAAGAATACGATCATATAACTCTAAAAGAGAATGGAAATAACATCGACATAAAAGTTAAACTGCAGGTATATACATGTGAAGGTTTCTCAGGTCACAGTGATAGGATACAGCTGCTCCATTATGTGAGCAGTATGAAGCCTAATCCTGAAAGGGTCATAGTCAGCCATGGTGAAGAAGGTAAGTGTACTAACCTTGCAAGCACTATATACAAAAAATATGGTATGGAGACAAGGACTCCCAAGAACCTAGAAACTGTAAGACTGTATTGAACAGTTCTTCCTTTATTTTTTTACTAATAATTATAGTTCTTGTTCGAAATCTTCTACTTCGAATGGGAATTCTTCTCGTTCCTCGACGTTTCCCTTTATCATCGCCATCTCTCTAGCAAGTAGCCAAAATACCAATGCTAGTGCTTTTCTACCTTTATTGTTAGTAGGTAGAGCGATATCGATATTCTCTAATCTATTATTCGTATCAACTAGACCTACTATGGGGATACCTATACCTATTGCTTCTCTCACTGCTTGTCGATCAGCGGCGGGATCAACAACAACCATGACTTCTGGTTCGATAAAAGTATGAAGCGAAGGGTTTGTAAGGGTCCCGGGGATAAATCTTCCAGCGATGCTCATCGTTCCTACTACTTCCGAGAACGTTTCTATGGGTTTTTTACCGTATTGTCTCGCAGAAACTAAGAGTATCTTTTCTGGTGGATACCTAGATAAAAGTTTAGCTATGGATGTGATCCTGCTGTCACTCTTTTCTACATCTAAGACAAATAGACCATCATCTCTAACTTTAAAAATAAATGGCTCCATCGAAGCGCTTTTCTGTTGTGTTCCGATGTGAACTCCTGCGGTCAAATACTGTTCTTCTGGTATCAGCATATCCTCTTCATCTTCAACCATACCTTCTTCCATTGTTATTCCTCTTTTAAAACTGAGATTGGTATAACACCTTTATCATATTCGGCTATTGCTATATCTACTGGATCGATTATATCCGATGGCACCTCGATTATAGGTGGTGCTCCCATAGATATCTGTAAAGATCTTGCGCCTATTATCCTAGCCTTTTCAAATCTGGTGTGTTCCCTAGTCATATTTACTTATCCATCTACCCAAAACAAAGTCATATAATAAGCTTTTTGTTCGGGGTCGGTCATTTTCCTTAATCTTATATACATCTTACGCTTAAGAACCCTAAGATGTCAGATAAGATCGTAGTTTTGCTTTCCGGAGGTATTGATTCTCCCGTAGCCGCACATCTATTCGCCGAAACGGGTGCAGATGTGGTACTATTGACTATAGATCATCGTCCCTTCACCGATGATAATACTATCGAAAATGTCTTCGATCTTATGTCTCACTTGAAAAAGCTTCACCCTACTATCCGATGTTTCAGTACGTCATTTGAACAGATCCACAAAATGATCACAAAGAAAACAAAAGAAAGTTTTAGATGTATATTATGTAGGCGTATGATGTATCGGGCCGCTGAGAAACTCTCAGAACAGATAGACGCATCATCCATCGGTACAGGTGAATCACTCGGTCAGGTGGCTTCTCAGACGTTATCAAATCTAGCAACTGAGGATGATGCTATTGATATGAACGTACACCGGCCTTTGATCGGCCTAGATAAAAACGAGATCATCGAGATCGCCAAAGATATCGGCACTTATGAGATATCGATCAGACCAGCTACATGCTGTCTACTCACTCCCTCTGGCCCCCGGATAAAGAGTAGGAAAAATGAAGTCTTTGAAGAAGAAAAGAAACTTGAGATCAGAGCTTTGATCGACAAATTAGAGTTTTATGAGATCTGATAACCGACCCATCATCTACCTATGTATTCTGAGTAAAGACTTTTTGCTTTATTGATATCTTCGGTCCCCTTAACTATAATCCGTCCGTCTTTAAAGATATTCAATTCGTACCCTTCCTTTTTTAATCTTAAAAGACTTTCACCGATTATTTTAGAATCTTCATATCTTTTCTCTAGGTTTTTAAGATCTAGTTCTTTTTTATCCGATGGTATAATCTGGATCGAATCTCTTCCACATAGTTCTATAGCTTCGTCATCCTCACTTTCTAAAAATTTAAAATCCCGGTCTTCACAGCATCCGCAGTCATCTCTTTTTAGGACTTCAGTTTGTTCAAAGTCATTCCTCCAAAGGTCCACAGTGAGAAGGGAATTTCTGGTTTTTTCTCCTATCAAGAACTTAACCGCTTCTGTAGCAGCGATGTTTGCTATCACCTTGGGTAAAGAGAAAAGGATCCCTTCTGAAGCACATGTGCCCAAACTTTCAGAGTCTGGTTGGTGTGGTATGATACATCTCAGGCATGGAGAATCCTTTGAAACTATATTCATGGTCATACCGTAGGTGCCCAACACAGCTGAATATATCCAAGGAATATCGTGTTTTATGCATGCGTCATTTAATAGATATCTTAGTTTCATATTATCGGAAGCATCCATCACAAGATCAGATCCTTCGATGAGCTCTTCGATATTTTTAGTGTTGACATCCATTACATGTGCTTTCAGATTGACGTCAGAATTAATACGTGTTAGTTTTTTTTCTGCTACTTCGGCTTTAGCTTTATTTATATCATCTTCTTCATACAGGGTCTGCCGCTGGAGATTAGATAATTCTACAAAATCTCTATCTACGATAGTGATTTCACCTACCCCACACCTGACCAACCCATCGGCAATGACCGTTCCCAAAGCCCCCAAGCCGAGTATAGTGATATTGCTATCGTAGATCCTCTTCTGTCCCTCCTCTCCGATCTCTTTCAGCACTATCTGTCTAGAGTATCTTTCTTTAAATCCGTTCATACCATAACATATCTGACCTTAATAAATATATTTTTTCGAATGGCTATCATGACCAAGCAAAAATAATAAAGCAGTGGTATCAAATCTACTTATTGATGAAAAGAAAATCGAAGGTGATATTATTATCATTGCTCTCGATAACCCTGATTTCTTTACTGTTGAGGACCATCCCCCTCTTCAGATATTCTATGTGGGGAATAGACTGCGGCGAATATATATATTATACGGGAAGATGGACTGAAACTGGTTCGTCTTATCTGAGTATAGACGGATGGGCCCAGGCTTATCCCTACTTCCCAGGGATGTTCGTCCTTAGCGGTAGTTTTGTTTTAATAAGTGGTTCCTCAACACTGGAAAGTACTGTGTTTTTGCCCGTCATCCTATCTTCATTTGTACCTCTAATGGTGTTTTTAGTATCCTATAAAATAACCAAAAGATGGAAACCCTCTTTGATAGCATCTATATTTTTAAGTGTCGTAGCCCCTTTTGTTTACAATCATTCTCAACCGAAACCCGAAACAGTAGGGGTTTTTATCATGATGATACTACTGATTTGCTTTGTGATGCTTTCTAAAAAGAGTAAAAAATTTTATTTATTGGTTATACCGACTGCCTTAGCTCTAGCGGTCACCCACCATCTTACTTCATATTTCTTGATATTATTCATGCTTGGCGGTATTTTTATATCCGAACTGTCTAAAAGAAGGACTGATAAAGATAACATTTACAGATTATTTGGTTATATCTCAGTAACAGCTATAGTCATATCCTTTTGGATGATCTATGCTGATCCATTCCGAGAAAGGAGAATATATCAAGCGCTAGGGACTCCTTCTTATTCTATAATCTTAGGACCTTTTGCAGTTCTTATAATTGCTTACATTTTAGTAAAGCTCAGGAGAAGGTCAGATTACGTACTACCGATAAACATTCATAAGCAGGATCTAAGGTCTTTTATAAAATTCGCAGTACCTGCTCTTTTGATTAGCAGTTTGTTATTATTGTTTGCAGGTTACTATAGGGTGCCGGGAAGAGATTTTAAACTGGGTCCACAGGTATTTTTCTATTTCCCTTTGATTTTCTTAGGTATACTTGCTGTAGAGGCAAGAAAGATAATCAAGTTTTTCAAAGATGGTATGCACGTCGTTGGATGGTTTTTGTTCGCTACGATATCCATGATATTAGGTATAATCACTGAAGATTCTTCCCTTCTACCTATGAGACAACTCTCTTTCTTGATCTTACCATTAGCAATATTGTTGGGACTTGGGGTTGTTCAGGTCTTCGATCTGTATAATCCATTAAAGAAAAAATGGAAAACCACTGGGATGATCGTCTTGGTGATCCTGTTATTATCCTGGTCTATCCCTTTCACGTATCCTGAGCAGGAAAGAGCTAGCGGTTATCACGAAGGTAGTGATTGGGAAGATGTCGAAGCAGCAATATGGAGCAGGAATTTGGACGGCAGGATCGCAACTGATCATCGGATGAGCGCAGTCCTGTTTGCAGCGAGTAACCAAAATCTAACATGGGTCGATGGGTTCGATATGTATTTTTCTCCCGACCACGATGAGATCCGTCGTGAATTAGATGAACTGAATATCAGTTACATATTATGGGACCAGGAGATGTTGAGGGGTGTAACAACTGCCCCTGGAGTCACCCCTTATCCTTTTGACGAATCAGCATTAGAATTTTATCGGCGAAATGATTATTCAATTTATAAAACTGAGGAATGCGAAGCATATATAGTATGATATTTTAATCGAAACGTTTATTTTGGATAAGTAAGGATAAAGTATAGTAAAAGATAGAATGTCAGCGAAAGAAAATATAAAAAAAGGACTAACTATTGTTCCTAGATTGATAAAAAATGAATTCCATAAAAATAGAAGTTCAGTTCCTTTCTTGATGTGTATTGCATTTTTGATATCATTCGTAGGTGCTAGATTATGGGTGATATATCTCGGAGCCCATGAAACCACGCCTCCACCCACTTCTATCGGTAGAAATGTTGTCCTTGGAGGTTATCACATCCATCATATAACCTATGGTATCATACTCATCTCGATTTCCGCATGGTTGTCCATAAATTATTGGAGTCGCTCGATAGTCAGGATCAGCTCCATATTATATGGGTTAGGACTTGGCCTTATAGTTGATGAACTGGGGTTCATAATAGGCGGCATCGAGGCATATAGGGCAGACCGAGAAGTATTCTATCTTGCGGTACTGATAATAGTGATCCTGTTAAGTATAGTTTATTTCCCCTCTTTTTACAGCAGTATAAAAAGAGATCTGAAGAGATGGAAGCGGGTATTCCTAGAACGGTCTTGAATTCAAGACCGTTCACATCTATCTTTTAAAGGACAGTAAGAACAGTTGGGACTTTTTTTACAGTACTTTTTTCCCAATTCTACCAGTAACGCATGGTATTCCTTGAAGAGATCAACATCCTTAGGTAATCTATTTTCGAACAGTTCCTGAAGTTCTTTGTATCTCATATTTAGACTAAAAACCCTTTTCATTATCCGCTGGGTATATGCATCTATGACAAAGACAGGTTTCTCTGCAGCATATAATACGATACTATCTGCAGTCTCGGGGCCGATGCCCTTGATATTTAGAAGTCTCCCTCTAAGATCGTCTCGGTCTAATGTGTTTTCAATACCACCATTATCTAGTATAGCGTTGGCTAATCTTTTCAATCTTCTAGATTTCTGTTTATAGAATCCAGTAGGCTTTATAGCACCTTGGATCTCCTTTAATCCCGCACTTTTAATCTTACTTGGGTCGATCATATCTTCATTCTTTAGATTATCGATAGCCTTCTCAACATTACTCCAGTTGACGTTCTGGGTCAGTATAGCACCTACCATCATCTCAAATTTACTTTCTGCTGGCCACCAGTATTGTTTACCGAACTCATACTTTAGCGTTTCAAATATTCGAAGTAATTCTTCAGTACTTGTCATCGTTCTAACCATACTACATCAATATAAATTGTTTTTCTACTTTCATGTATCATTGATGTCTCCCCAAAAAGGTTAAGTTACTATCTTAAGATGACAAGATATGCGCAGTAAAGGTACCGTGGATCTTCCTTTACACGGTGGTAGAGCCCCCCGATGGTTATTCGAAAAGATGGTGAAACTGAGCAGATGTATAACTGAAATAATGATAGAAGAATATGGAAGAAAAGAGTTTCTCGAAAGGATAACTGACCCATACTGGTTTCAGGCCCTATCCTGTACTATCGGTTTTGATTGGCACTCAAGTGGGACAACTACCACTACATGCGGCGCACTGAAAGTAGCTCTCGATCCTCAGGAACATGGTATAGTTTTCCTAGGAGGTAAAGGTAAAGCCAGTATGAAGACACCTGATGAGATCTCTACTATGGAGGACCATTTTTCTCTGCCTCCAAAAATTTATGATGAGTTATCACACACATCTAGATTGGTCGCAAAGATCGATAATTCTTGTATACAGGACGATTATAATCTCTATCATCATTCTTTTATACTAGCTGAAACAGGGGATTGGGGTGTTATCCAACAGGGTATGAATACAGATACCGGTTATGCTAGACGGTATCATTGGCTTTCTGATGAAATCAAAGAACTTATTGTGGAACCACATAAAGGTGTTTGTTGTGACAGGAAAGAATATGATGTGTTGAATATGACAGATCGTGCCAGTGAAGAGGCTAGAAAGATATCAGTCGATCTGATAAATGATGATCCAGACCACATTAGAAAGTATTTAAGAAAACATGGCCAAACCACCCTTACAGGTTTTAAAGAAGAAATAGAGATGCCTAGTCGTCATCAAGTTATAGATATGGATATTTCAAGTGAAGGATGGAAGACTTTGAAAAGAGCCTATGAATTTCAACCATCGGATTATGAAGAGATGGTCTCTTTGAATGGCATGGGCCCCAAGAAGATTAGGGCCTTGGCTTTGGTATCTGATTTGATATATGGTTCCGACCCCAGTTGGAAGGATCCTGTGAAATACAGTTTCGCGCATGGTGGTAAAGATGGAATCCCTTATCCTGTAGATGAGGAGGTGTACGATAATACCATCGAGAATTTACGGTGTGTTTTAGATAAGACTGAAATTCAAGAAAAAACAAAAAAAAGAGCTCTAAAACGGTTGAGTGAATTAATTTGATATACCGATTAGGATGCTCTGGGATATGACCACAATCTTTATAACAAACTAATTTCATGAAAAAATAAAGGTAAATGGTGGTCATTTGGAAGAAGAGGATCTGAGGAACAGCTCGAAGAAGTTGACACAAAAAATTGATGAGATTCAGCGTAAGCACGAGCAACTTCTCGAGGAAACAAATACACAGAGCTTTAACGATGATTACGTTAGGGCGGAACTTGAAAGATTGAAAAGAGATACTAGAGAGCTAAAGAAAGAGGTAGCTAGACTTAAAAAACCTCCACTTATAGTAGGAACTATCAAAGAAGCAATGCCAAATGGCCAAGCCGTCATAGAGAGTTCTACTGGTCCAGATTTCATCGTAAATGTAGCAGATTACCTACCAAAGAAGTTGATCAAGTCCGGGACTAGAGTGGCACTCAATAAACAAACATTATCTGTTGTAAAGACACTCCCCCCATCAGCTGATCCAAGCGTGATGGGTGCTGAGATAGTTAACAAACCTGAGATAACCTATGAAGATATTGGAGGTCTGACCGAACAGATCCGTGAAGTACAGGAAACCATAGAGGAACCCTTACTTTTCCCAGAAAAATTCAAAAATGTGGGGATCGACCCACCTAAAGGAGTCCTTTTAGTAGGTCCACCTGGTACAGGTAAGACGATGATCGCCAAAGCTGCAGCTCACAGGACCAATGCAACCTTCATCAAGTTTGTGGGTTCTGAACTTGTTCAAAAGTATATCGGTGAGGGAGCTAGGATGGTTAGGGAACTTTTTGATATGGCTAGAGATAAAGCTCCATCTATTATCTTTATAGACGAACTCGATTCAGTAGCAACGAAAAGATTAGAAGGGGCTACATCAGGTGATAGAGAGGTACAGCGAACTATGATGCAGTTACTTTCAGAACTGGATGGTTTTGATTCTGTAGGCGAGATCAAAGTTATGGGAGCCACCAATAGACCTGAACTTTTAGACAAGGCACTTTTAAGGCCAGGTCGTTTTGATAGGATCATCAAGATACCTCTCCCCGATGTGGAAGCTAGGAAAAAGATATTTGAGATCCACATGATGAATATGTCTCTAGAAGAAGAAATAAATATAGACCGACTAGCCAGGAAAACCGATAACGCTAGCGGAGCAGATATCAAGGCTATATGCACAGAAGCGGGCATGTTTTCTATCAGAGATGATAGAGATAGCACCAATTACAATGATTTCCTAAAATCAATAGATAAAGTACTGAGCGAGTCGCCTGAAAGGGAGATAAAAAAGCAAGTTATGTTCGCCTAAGTGATATTTTTATTCATCTATTTTTTCAACATCTTCTTCTATTATCAAAACTCCGATGTAGTCACAATCCCTACATTGATATTTATATCCAGTCATCATACCCGCTATTGTAATGACGTCCGTACTACCACATTTTGGGCACCTTTTGATTTTTCTAGTTATAGTTATCATCCTTTTTTAGGGGTTGTCCCCTGGCCGTAACAGTAGGGTTCATCGTTTGGGACATCCATCTCCCCGTCCTGACTCTAACCAGGGGCATGTTCGGTCCTGGGGTTGTTCCTCGGTCACAGGAGGACAGCTCGTCCTGACCTCACAAGGGGACCCATCAGAACCATGTCCTGCACTTGCATCACGGTTCATCGTCCTGGGAAACTCATCGTGACCTTCTATACAGGACAATAAAAATATGTGCAAAGTATTATATCAATCCTCCGGAAAACTGGAATAAAGACGAAAAGTATAAATAATTTGGAATTTAGATATTTACATAATCTGGCGATGGAGGAACCTAATGCCAAAAGGCCAGTACAGCGACGAAAGAATATTGCTAATCGCAAGCTATCGAGAGGAATATGACAAAAAAGCTCTCAGAAAGATTAAGAGACTTATTTTAAAGATCAAACCTGATAGGGTAATAGTTACGAAGATCATAGAAGAGGAATCCACTCCAGAACTTGTAGATGCCGCTATTGGTATGGAAGAGAAGAAAGATTTTTTAGAGACCGTTCGTGAAGAAAAAAAGCACAAAGCGGATGAATATGCAGAAGGTTTGGTCAAGTTACTGAAATCTATGGATATGCCTACTGAAGTCCGTTTGAGGAAGACTGACCACATCTCAGAAGAGATAATCGACGATTATCAGAAGATCGGAGTTGATTACGTTATAATACACAGGAAGACAAAGGACCCAATAAGCAGAGCATTGGGTGGTTCGACTGCAAAGAAAGTAAAAAAAGAACTACCTGATAAAAAAGTGATACCTGTAGATTGATTTTTTCGGTTTACACATACTTATCCAAAAATCTTTTATTACATCCTAAGAGATGTTGGACTATGTCTATCGTAAGGTTGGGTAAATTACACCTACATTGGTGTAAAAATTGTAACGTCCCTATCGTAGAAAAGGGTGAGTGTGGGATATGCTCCGATGAAGGTAGTCAAGTTAAGATCACACCCCCAGGTGATGTACGGCCTGCTTTTGGATCTGATATCGCACTCATAAAAGAAATCATAGATAAACAGTGGGGTACTTCTTATTCCGACAATATCTTAGATCAAAATGATGTTGTACTTCTGAATAGTTCCCCCCATCTAGATAGGATGGACGAGGTCATAATCGATGGTCGAGTAATCGGTAATTTACGTTATAATGTCTTCAAGAAAGCTAGAGGAGAAGAACCCTATGAATTCCTCATCCGTCCCTGGGACGGTCTTGAAGAACCAGAGAGAGGTTATGTAATCGTTGACCGAGGAGCTGTCAATCCGATACTGAACGGGGCTAGTATATTGGCACCAGGAATAATTGATGTTCATGAAGATATCGACGAGGGCGACGAGGTATTGATATTGGATAAAGATCTTGACGTCATCGCCACGGGTCCAGCCCAGATGGATGCCCAAGAGATGAAAACATCCGATCATGGAAAGGCAGTTAAAAACCGCTGGAGGATCTCTGATAATACATCGAATGGTATTTCGAACGATTGGGATAAGGTTTTGGAGGCCAATAAACATCTTATAAAAAGAAGAGTAGAAAAGGCTATCAATTTCATAAAAAGAGAGATAAAAAAGAATGATCTCCCTCTAGCGGTGGCTTACAGTGGTGGGAAGGACTCTTTAGCAACACTTCATTTGGTTTTACATGCTGAAGTCAAACCAGACCTAATGTTTATCGATACTGGCATCGAGTTACCAGAAACCGTTGAAAATGTAACACATATCGCTGATAAACATGACCTTGATCTGATTTCAAAGAAGGCTGAAAGTGGATATTGGAATAATGTGGATCACTTTGGCCCATCTGCTCGAGATTATAGATGGTGTTGCAAAACATGTAAGCTAGGTCCGACAGCTCTTTTGATCGATAAAAATTATCCCGAGGGTGTTCTGTCATTCATTGGTCAGCGAAGATATGAATCCAAGCAAAGGATGGATAAGGGTAATACTTGGGACAATCCATGGGTCCCGGGTCAGGAATCTGCCTCACCTATACAGGAATGGACCGCATTGCATGTTTGGATGTACCTTTTTATGAAGGATGCCGACTATAATCCACTCTACGAAGAAGGTTTTGAAAGGATTGGATGCTGGCTCTGCCCAGCTTCAGACCTAGCAGAGTTTGAATCTTTAGAAAACAGATATGATGAGTTCCATAAGCTCGATGAAATGCTTGACGACTTCAAGGAAAAAGCAGGACTTCCTGGCATATGGAAAGATCTAGGCATGTGGAGGTGGATCGATATTCCTAAAAATATGCAGGAAATATTGGATATTACAGATGAAGAGTCTATAACTGAGATTGATACCGATATCCCGAAACCCCAAATACCAGATATGCTTGAGGATAAGAGAACCAGGGAATTATTACAGATCATACTTTCTCTAGATGATATATTACCAACCGAAAACTGTGATGTAGATGAGCTCCTCGACACGGTCAATAAAAATGGATTAGAACAAGATGAGATATATGAGATATATTTGAAGGCAAGGTATTGCACCGAATGTGGCATCTGTGTAGCTAGATGTCCCAACGATGCATTGTCTTTTGAAGATGGGATCTCGATATCGTCGGAAAAGTGTAGTAGCTGTAGGATTTGTTTAGGTAAATGTCCTGTCGTTGAATATCATCAAAGAGTTATTTTGAAAGATTGATTTCAACCAAAGATATCTAATAAGTCATCCACACAGGCATCGGTTTTTAATCCAGTAGGTTTAAAATGGGTTCTAGATGTACAAAATCCATTATCTTTTATCTTTTCTTCAAATTGATCCATAGGTGGTGGTGCCATCTTAAAATAACTGCTGACCATATTACTATCATAAAAGAATGGAGGCATACCACATTCATCTGACCAAACAGATAAAGCCTCTTCATCGAATTCGCCTATAGGCTGTATCTTTTTAAGGATTTCTTTAGAAAAGAGATTTCCACTCCATAACGGCCCTGCTTTTCTCAGACCCTTTCCTTGATCATCTAGATACCAACCTAATTCATCAAAGTAGAACGTATCCAACTTATCCAAGGCTTTATTCCCTCTCTTCGCTCCCTCTCGGATCTTTAAATAAGTTCTAAAATGATGACCATTGTAGTATGAAATCAGAGGAGTAGCACCTTTATCAAACCTAGCTGCTTCCCTGATACAGAATCCCATGAGTATCCGTAGACCTATCTCATGACAGCACCAGTTATTCACTGGATGTGCAGAGTACCTTCGCTGGCATACCTTAGGATAAGTTCCACACAATGGGGCAGTGTCCGTAGCAGTTACCGCTATAACACCGTGGTTGGACACCGATCTGACTGCAGGAGAAAAATAAGGTACTGGAGTTCCGAAGGGATCTATATCGATGTAGTCATATTTATAACGGTTTTCTAAAAGATGGATCTCTATAGCCTCTTGGCTGGTTTTCACATCCTGAAGACTATTCAATTCTATATTCTTCTTTATAAGATCGATGGAGTCTTTATCGACATCGTTTATTACAACTGTCTCACAATCTACCTCGTTAGCCATGCGAACACCTCTAGCTCCTGAAGCGGCCGTACCGTCCAATAGCGTTTCTTTCCCTTTACACCAGGTTTTCAAAAAAGATATGCAGATATCCCTGTTCATTTTCATAGCTGGATTATAAAAAACCTTTGTTCTAGAACTCCTAGGACCGAGATGTTCCTCATGTTCTGGAACAAGCAGTATAGTCTCTTCTTCTCTGATCTTGATTAAATCCAAAGGTACCACATACCATATATGACCTATTTGACCTAGCCGTATCAGATTTCTTCTTTGAAAAGGTCTACGACTTTATAAGGTAGAAGATCGCGGTTTACATCCGTAAGTTCCAACATCCTTACATCATCTCTTCTTCTTACATCTTGAAGTAATGGATTCCTAGATTTCTTGTTGAATGTCAAGATCATCGGTTTGTTAACATCCAGTGCTATTTTAACCATATTGTTGAATTCTTCACTTTCCACTTCCATCTTCCCGATTTCATCTACGAGTATGAGATCTTCGTTTCGTATGGCGTCTTCGATAGCCCTCACCCCTACCTGGTTCAAAGCATCCAGATCTACTCCATAACCTTTGATACGTATAGATGAATCTAGGTTAAGGTGAGCAAAAACAGCCTTCTCTTTTGTTTTCCAGTTCATAACTTGGAATCCCATCTGTCTGTTATCTTCGAGTATAGGTTCGGTGATCATCCCTCCTACACTCACTCCCTCTTCAGAAAGCATATCTATAATCCTCTTCAATGTATCGGTTTTGCCGATACCGATGACACCACTTATACCCACTTTTAAGCTTTTTACCATCTTTATCTAGTACCCCTAAACGTTCTTCTTATACTTGTATTTTATTTAAATTTTCATCTATTTTCTATTTGTGAATATTTTTTATCGTAAGTTTATTCTAATTTGTCAATATACATAAGAGGGTAGTTCAATTCTTTGATGTATTTCAATATGCCTACAGCTTCAATACCTTTGTATTCCACGGTTATCTCTGCTTCGATCATGTCTTCAGTAAGAGTGTTGTATTCAAAAACACCTTCCTTACCATCTCTTTTTCCTCTCCCCAGATCGATATTAATCTTTGCTGATTTGACGTATGCTTGTCGTTCGGTTGTTTCCTCCATAGCTCTAGACAGTATCTTTGCGTTATCTTCAGTAACAGGAGCTCCGATGAATTGATGGAAGAGTGAACCCAGTTTTATACCTAATTCAAAGGCTGTTCTCTCTCGGTCGTCACAATTAAAATAATTATCCGCTATTCCTTCCTTATCCATATCTATCAACCAACATAGGACCAATTATAATGTATATTATACAGATAAACAGTGTTATCAATATAAATAAATTCCCACCTCCTATGGAGAGATGATCCATATACAATCCCAAAAATGCAACCACTAAAAATATCAAACCGATACCCTTTAATTTTATACCACTCAATTTAGGATAGGATATATTACTGTATAGTAAAAAAGAAACGAACATGATACTTAACAAAGGTATGTATTGAGATATTACGTATTTTTCTCCCCATCCCACGAGGAATGTGATCGAGACTATCAATAGAGTGTAGAGTGGTGTTGGTAAACCTCTATATATCGACTCGACGTGACTTACATCTGCAAATCTAGAGAGTCTTAATACTCCAAAGAAAACCACCATCATCGGGACTAACGTGGCTAATGCGTTAATTGGAGATTCCCATGCCCGGCCTAATGTGATATCATAGTATGATGAGTAAACCAGCAAGGCAGGGGCAAAGCAGAAAGATATGATATCGGAGAACATGTCCAAGTATGATCCCAATTCATGCACAGTATCTAATTTCCTGGCGACATATCCATCCAATCCGTCGATACCGATACAGACAATTAAAAGCATAGAGGAAAGAAGATATCTTTCATCCAATATGTATGTTATAGCGAGGAAGCCTAACAGACCGTTTGATAGGGTGATATAGTCAGCTATACTGAGTTTTTTAATAGTTCTCCAGAACTTCATTTTATAACACCTATAGTTGATTCTCCGGCTTTCACTTTCATCCCCTCCTGAACAGTAATCTCAAACTTTTTTGGGAGATCTACTCTGACTCTAGAACCGAAGCGGATAATACCTATACGTTGACCTTTTTTAAGATGGTCTCCTTCTTCTATATAAGGAACTATCCTGCGTGCAAATATGCCGGTGATCTGGTATATACTCATCTTTCCATGATCTGTGTTTAATATGATCTGATGTCGAAAGTTCCTCTCAGAGGATTTAGAATAAGCGGGCTTGAAACTTCCTTCCTTCATCTTAGTATTCTCAACCCTTCCTCCGTATGGTGATCTATTTACATGGACATCGGTAATGTTCATAAATATGTCTAATCTGTTTACGTCTTTATTGACTACGATCACTTTTCCATCTGCCGGGGAAACAACCCCCCCACCTACATCTCTATCTGGGTCCCTAAAGAATATGATAACGGCGATCAATAATACGATGAATAGCCCAGCGATATAGTATGACGGGGTCCAAAAAAATGCACCTATTATCAAAGTAATGATGGCGGGTACTGCCGATATGGAAATAGGCTTAACTGCTCCACGGGCTATCATAGATATTAAAAAAGAAAGAGGGGTAAATGTTTTTTGTTATCTCTTTTTCTCATCAATCTACCATATCGATGCCTTCTTTCGTGAATTTCATGGATTCATGGGCTTCCTCATCAGATTCAGCCTGAACGTTGGTTATTACCAGAAGTATCTTTATCTCGTTTTTGAGATCTTCGATGACATTACAACCCCATATGATCCTAGCTTCACCAGATATCTTTTGGTTGACTAGTTCTGCCGCTCTTTCTGCTTCTGTGACAGTCATATCTGGTCCACCTGTAACCCTTATAAGAGCTCCGTTAGCATCGCTTACATCTATGTCGCCGAGGAGTGGTGAACTAATCGCCTGTTCGACAGCATCATCTACTCTGTTATTCGGGTCTTTTGAGTCGCCGATACCTATCATAGCTACACCCCCGTCGTCCATTATAGTTCTCAGGTCGTTGTAATCCAAGTTGACAAGACCGGGTTTTGTAATTATCTCGGTCATCCCTTTGATGGATTCCATCAATATCTCGTCTGCTACTTTAAAGGCTGCATTCAAGGAAAGATTAGGAACAAGTTCCAATAACTTGTCGTTAGGGATTATAACAGTCGTATCACAAAATCTCTCCATCTTCAAAAGGCCACGTTTAGCATTTTTCATCCTTTCTCTACCTTCTCCCTCGAAAGGCAACGTAACGATCCCCATGACTAGAGCTTCTTCTTCCTTTGCCATCTCTGCTATCACCGGGGCTACACCTGTTCCGGTGCCACCTCCCATCCCTGCTGTTATATAAACTATATCAGAACCTTTGATATATCTCTCTAATTCGTCTTTTGACTCTCTAGCGGATTCTTCACCGATCTCTGGTCTCGCTCCTGCACCTAGTCCGCGTGTTGTGTTTTTACCGATGAGTACCTTTTTTTGAGCGTGAGTATGCAGGAGATGTTTTGCATCAGTGTTACATGCTATCAGGTCTGCTCCTGTGATCACTTCTTCTGAAATACGATCTAGGGTATTGCATCCTCCTCCACCACAGCCGAATATTTTTATCTGAACCTCGAGTTGATCCACTAGGTTTCTAAGTTCTTCATCTTCTGGAGCTTTTTCGATATCTTCTACATCTTCTACGGTCTTACCTCTCGGTTTTTCCTTATCTTTTTCTTCATCCTTCTCGTGCTTATTTAAAGCTTGGTTGACTATTGATTCCATATAAGATCCCGTCCATTAAGTTGAAAATGGAACTTATTTAAAGTATTTAAATCATTTGCATCCCGACACTTTTTTATCTACCTTTTCACCTAATTTTTGTCCTATATCTCATAAAAAAATCATTTATTCGCGGTTTTGTCATACGTTTTAATTGTAACCGTCTGACATTTTTAAAAAAACTTTCATACTTCAACAATCTTTTTATCTGACTGTATTTTAGGTAAGACAGATAACATGGAAAAAAGAAAGGTTGAAGATTTCGATATAAACGGCGAGATCACCATTGATGAATTGACGTCTCAATATTATAATGCCGGTGGGTTCGTTGCTAAGAAAGTAGGGATAGCTGTCAAAATACTTGAACAGATGATAGATAAGGATTGTATCAATTTTCTTTCATTTCCGGCCTGTATAATATCCACTGGTACTAGGGGTGTTATCAAGGAGGCTATAAAAAAGGAATACTTCGATGTTATCATAACAACATGTGGTACCCTAGATCACGATCTAGCTAGGGTTTGGGAGGATTATTTTCATGGGTCTTTTTCAGCAGATGATCGTGAGCTGCATTCACAGGGAGTAAATCGTTTAGGAAATATATTCATTCCGAATTCATCTTATGGTGAAGTACTTGAAAAAAATATGCAGCCTATTTTAGACGAGATAGTCGAATCCTGTGGTCCGGAACTAGGCCCTAGAGAGGTAATACACGAATTCGGAAAAAGGATCGATGATGAAGATTCGATATTATACTGGGCGGCAAAAAAGGATGTTCCTATCTATGTCCCGGGGATAACGGATGGAGCCTTCGGATCACAGCTTTGGATGTACTGGCAGAATGATAAAGAGTTCAGCCTTGATATGATGAAAGATCAACAGGAATTATCTGATATCGTCTTTCCTGCAGACGAAACCGGTGCTCTCATGATAGGTGGCGGTATATCCAAACATCATACCATATGGTGGAACCAGTACAGAGGAGGTCTAGATCATGCAGTTTACATCACAACTGCAGTGGAATATGACGGATCACTTTCAGGTGCTAGAGTTAGAGAGGCAGTCTCATGGGGTAAAGTAAGAGAGAAGGCTGACTATGTAACTGTTGAAGGCGATGCTACAGTACTGCTTCCACTCATCCTGGGAAAATTTTTATGATTATTTCTCTTCCAGTATTTTTTTGATATCCTTATAGGTTTCATCGATGGGTTTGTTCGTATCTATAACGTGCCAATCAGAATCAATGATAGAAAATACCTTATTTCTTACTCTTGAAATATCTCTAAAATTTTCAAAGATCTCTCTATCTTCCCTTTTGTTCAGCCTTTTTAAAGCCTCTTCTGGATTGACATCTAGGAAAAACATATGTTCTGAGGTAGGCAATATCTTTCTGAATACCTCATAACTTATACCACATAATGGATCAGGTAAGTAAGCTGTTCCCATCAAGTATCTAACCAATATCAGAACATCGACTTCATCCTCATCGTAATACTTTTTAAGGGACCGGAACACATCGAGGGCATAAAATATTGATGCCTTTAACTTATTTACAGCGCTTCCATCTTTAAGTAGGGCATCTTTAGCTATTCTTCCGAATAGGTTATCTCCTTCTGGATGTGATCTAATTTCTACTTTTTTATCCATTCTTTCGAACATATCTTTTATCTTATATGCATGTGTGTCTTTACCCGACGCATCACATCCATCTATTATGATGAGGTCCATAATGTCACCTTAAACATAAATTATAAAATGCCACACATATTTGAACTTACCTCATAACTTATAGCAATGCGCCCGAAAGAAATGCTACTAAGCCAAGCATCATAGCTATAAGGGTGAGTTTTCTAAATAGTTTGACGTTCGGTTTGTTTTTTATAACCAACGAAGCCGTTACCCAAAGGAAAAGTATGTTCGGTACTGAAACGACTCCGAGATAGACCAAATTACCGTAGAATGTGGAATCAATTTTAACCAAGAAAGGCAACAAACTGATAATTACGGCACTCAGGAAGAAAATTCCAGCAATGAAAAAGGAATTTTTGTTACCGATGTATAGCGGTAAAGATTTGACTTTCTCTTTTTTGTCGCCTTCGATGTCCATCACATCTTTAATGATCTCTCTACCAACTCCCGATAGAAAAGCCATCAAAGACAGTACCCAGATGATTGGAGGTATCACAGGGGAAAATGCCACCCCACCGAAAAGAAAAGGAACCGCCATGGTATATGCTATGTAGTAATTGCTGAAGACTTTTATTTTTTTCAGCTTGATATCGTATGAAAGTGCTAACAACCCAGTTATCAAGGCGATGATAAAACAAGTAATATTTACAAAGAATGCCGATAATAAACCTAAAGGAAAGAAGATAATAGTGATGAGTAATGAGGTTTTTGGCGAGATATCACCTCTTACTAAAGGTCTGTCCATGCGCTTATTTAATTTGTCGATGGGATAATCGAAGTAATCGTTCAAAGAAAACGTGCTTATCTCTAGGAAAATAGCTGTTGATACAGCTAGTGCCAAATTAACTAGATCACCGGGGATACCTTTTTTTGCTATCACTGCACCTATCAATACTGCAACAGCTAACATCAATCCATGGTCTAGTCTGATAAGATCCCAAAGACCTTTTAATTTTCGCATGTCTATCCACATATCATATAGTGCTTGTTTGAGGTGAAAATGTATGCTTATAGAACGTTTTCAGAGATCTCTTCTCCCTTCATATCCCTTTCACAATAGACGCATTTTAGAGTAACCGGGTCCTTCCCGATAACATCGAATTCAGGCTCTACGGGTTCGTTCTGATTAGTTATGCAGGTGTTATTTATGCAACTTACTATACCTTTCACCTTTTCAGGGAGTTTAACATCGTGTTTTTTTATGACTTCATAATTTCTGATTATGTTTACAGTAGCCCGGGGTGAGATAAGAGAGATTTTGTCCAATTCATCACTTTTTATCTCAATATTCTCGACTTTTACTATATCTTTTTTACCCATGCTGCTGTTGACGTTCATCGCTACACTCACAATACTATCCATCTTTTTATCTAGGACTCCAATTATCCTTAGAACTTTCATAGCATGACCGTTCTTTATATGATCTATAACTGTTCCATATTCAATTGGGGTTATCTTTATCTTCTTATCTTTATTCATTGTATCCCTCCGTTAGAAGTTTTAAAAGGGCCATCCGTATCGGAACACCATTTGCAGCTTGTTTGAAATATTTTGCATGGGTTGTTGAATCCACATCTGAGTATATCTCATCAACCCTAGGTAATGGATGCATTATGATCATATCATCCTTCACATTTTCCAACATATCCTTTTTTATTTTGTAGGTTTCAGCAACTTCTTCGTATTCTTCGTCGCTTGGGAACCTTTCTCTTTGGATCCTAGTCATGTATAGAACATCAAGATCGTCCAATACATCGGTTATGTTCTCTGCCTTTCTGTATTTTATGTCCATCTTTTCTATATCTTTGATGATCTCATCTGGAATCTGTAAAGATGCTGGGGCTATGAAGGTCAAATCACAATCATACATCGACAAAGCGTGGGTTAGTGAATGGACCGTTCTACCGTATTTCAAATCTCCAGCTATGCCTATCTTTTTGTTCTCGATCTCGTCTTTTTCTTCTCTTATGGTGAATAGGTCTAGAAGGGTTTGAGTTGGATGTTGACCAGCACCATCCCCAGCGTTGATTATAGGTTTTTCTGAAAACTTAGCAGCCAACCTAGCAGCCCCTTCTTGAGGATGTCTTAGAACTATTATATCGACGTAGCTGGAGATAACTTGGACCGTATCAGCCAAAGTCTCACCTTTTTTTACAGAAGAGGTACCCGCTCTAGCAAAACCTATGCATGCCCCTTCCAATCTTTTCATTGCGCTTTCGAAGGATAATCTCGTTCTAGTACTGGGTTCAAAGAACAGTGTACCAAGGATATTTCCTTTCAAAGAGTCGTCACTTTTATTTCCTTTAGCGATCTCCGTCATATCTCCTGCTAGATCTAGAACAAAGTCTATCTCTTCTTTTGAAAAATCTTTTATGGAAACCACATGTTTTTTATTGAATTTCGATACCATGATTCTCAAAGGGTAATAATGAGAGATAAATATATGATTTTGGATGCCCTTTATATTATTGTTTGAAAGAAAATAAAATCCGTTTAAAAAGTATATCTCTATAGAAGACCTGCTTTTTGAAGGGTCATGATATCTTCTGTGCCGAGTTTTTCTCCCTTTTTAAATTGCTCGTAGAGTTTTTCAGCTTCTTCCTTAGTATCCTCTTCTTCCTTACGTTTCTTTGCCATTCTCTGCTTTTTCTGTAGACCCGAGATGATCTTGTTGTAATCCTGTACTTCATTTACGGCTTCTATGTGTTTTTGATGATAATCGTCTGCTTCGACTTTTGCCTCGACAAATTTGGCCTGAGCCTCATCGGCTTTTTCACGGATTTCATCTGCTTCGTTGAATATCTCTATCATCTTGTCGTGCTTGTTTTGTGCTTCCTCGGCCTTCTTAGATACTTCCTTGTGGTAATGTTCAGCCTTCTCTTTTGCTTCCTCTAAGTCTTCGGATAACTTTTTCAATTCTTCGTTCTCGTTCAAGAGTTTTTCTCTTTCCTTGACTTTTTCCCTTAATGAAGAGATCTCATCTATCATCTCTTTTTCTTTATCTGGTGATAGAACATTGGTCATCTGTTTATATTCGAGTTTTTCAATCTTCTTATTGAGCTCCTCGATAGAAGTGCCATCTTTAGGTAGTATCTCCCGTTTCTTTTTCTTCAAGTTACTGGATAGGTTTCTTACCTTTTTGTTCCATTCATTTCTTTTTTCCTTGGCTGTTTTAACATCTTTATTTAGTTTGTTTCTTTCTTCCTTCAACTCGTTACCCTCTTCTATGAGCTCTTTGACCTTAGAATTGAGTCCATCTCTATTTTGAACCCACTTCTTAGCCTCTTGGTTCATCTCGTTTCTGAGACGCTTATATTTTTCAGCCTGGGAATTGGCCCTTTTTCTTTTTTCTTCCAATTCCTTTAGAAGTTCAGTCATGTTTTCAGCACTATCCAGTCATTTAATATTTGATGAGTCAATCTTATCAATATGTGACCCCTTTATAACACTTTCGGATTAATCCTTGAAACTTTGGGGGTAAACCCTATCCTTATACATTAAAACATCTGTATGGACACGCAAATGTAATATATTAGTTCTTTATTTTAGCCTATAACTGGTAATATGGCTGAAGAAAAATCTAACCTCGAGGACGAACTTACATTCTCTATAAAAAATGCCTGGGAACAATCAGACGAAGAAGAATTGGATGACATAACTGAATTTGCAGAAAAATACAAGGAGTACATTACCGAGTCTAAAACAGAGAGAGAGATCATAGATAACACGGTAAAGTTATTGGAAAAGAATGGTTTTGTTTCTATACAAGAGTGTGATGAACTGGATCAAGGGGATAAGATATATATCTTAAACAAAAACAAAGCCATCGCAGTTGCTGTCATAGGAAATAAGGAAGTTACAGAAGGTTGTCATATATTAGCAAGCCATATAGATTCTCCAAGACTAGACCTTAAGGCTAGACCAATATATGAGGATAATGACGCCTCTCTTGCACTTTTTAACACACATTATTATGGAGGGATCAAGAAATACCAATGGGTGAGTACACCATTAGCTATCCACGGAAAAGTAGTCAAGGAAGACGGAGAAATTATAAACATATCTATAGGAGAGGACAAGGAAGACCCTGTATTTGCGGTCAGTGATCTTCTTCCGCACCTTTCGAAAAAGAAGCAATCAGAGAGGAAGATGAAGGATGTTATCAAAGGTGAAGAGTTGAATGTCATCTTAGGAGGAAAGCCCATAGACGACGATGATATCGATAAGAAGGTTAAGATCAATATTTTAAAGATATTGAACGATAACTACGGTATCAAAGAAGAAGATTTTACGAGTGCTGAGATCGAGATAGTTCCTTCAGGTCCTGCTAGAGATGTGGGTTTGGATAGGAGTATGGTTGGAGGATACGGTCATGATGATAGGGTATGTGCTTTTACGAGTTTGATGGCCTGTATAGACTTGGAACCTCAATCTAAAACTAGTTTAGTGTTTTTGTTTGATAAAGAGGAAATAGGCAGTGAAGGTAATACTAGTGCCAATTCTAGATTCACCGAATCGGTATTCCAACAGATATTAGCGAAATCAAAAGGGGATTATAGTATGGAAGATTATCGATTGACACTTGAAAACAGTAACGCAATGTCTGGCGATGTAAATCCTGGAGTGAACCCCTCTTTCAAAGGTGTTCATGATCTAAGGAACGCTGGCAGGATGGGAAAAGGTATAGTTTTAACCAAGTATACTGGTTCAGGTGGAAAGTTCATGGCCAACGATGCTCATGCAGAATATGTGGCATATATACGACGTATTTTGAATGAAAATGATATATGTTGGCAGACTGCTCAACTCGGCAAGGTCGATGAAGGTGGCGGTGGGACCGTTGCAAAATTCCTGGCCAATTTGAATATGGACATCATAGATGCAGGCCCACCACTTTTAGGTATGCATTCACCTTTTGAGATAGTGTCCAAGGTGGATATCTATCACACATATAAGGCCTATAGAGCGTTCTTAGAAGCCGAATGATAAAACCTATTTCTCTTCTTTTTCTAAAATCTTTACTCCCCCAGGCGGGAGTATCTTCTGAATCTCTTTTACAGGTACATTGTAGTATTTCCCCATCTCCTTTGCGAATTCATTTTGATCCTTTGTCCCCGGGATAAAGATAACCCGTCTTCGGAACAGTTCATCATCTCTATTTTCAAGAGCGAAACTCGGGGCGCACATTATCTTTTTATTCTCCTCATAAGTTATCTCGGTCAATACCGCTTTTAGTGGTAGTTTATCGATATAATTCCTTTTACCTCTGATCACGAAAGCTCCGGTGGGTAAAGACTCTCCAGCTTCAGCTGTTTTACTCACCTGACTAGGTTTTACCCAGTACGCTCTGCCTGATGCTATACCTCTTTTCCATTCTTTAGAATGGATCAAGGAATACTGACATGCTTCGTTGAGCGATGCCTCTCCGATACCGTTGTCATTTTTTACCACTACACTCGGTGCACCTCCTGCATCGGCATGTGCATATCTTGTATCATTTTCCATATATTTCTTAACGACTTCTTCATTGGTTTTAGTGTCTTTACCGGCTATGACCAGATTCTCCTCACTGGATATGAACCATTTGTAACGGTCGAACCAGAATTTCTCTGTAGGTTTTGTTGGTTCTTTTTGTAATTCTTCTTCTCTACCTTCCTCGATCTGCTTCTCCGTTTCTTTGATAGCTCTTTTAGCCCCAATTAATTTTTTCTTGGCTTTTTTACTTTTGTTGTAGTATTTTTGAGCATTCTCGTTCACATCTTTTCTAAAATCCAACTTGACATTTTTCTCGAGGTCTTCATCATCGATCTTACCCTTCAGTTTCACTACGATATATTCATCTTGGTCATTAACCTGTAAGACATCGTCTATCTCCCTCATCTTTTCAAATATCTCATCTCTTCTTCCTTCTTCTCTGGCACGATGTACAGCTTTTAGATATTCCTCGCATGCCTTGTAATTCTGATATATCATATCACCGATCTTCTTGTATTCATCGATGTCTTTATCTAGATTTTCAACAGCCCTTTTCTGCTGGTCTAGCTTTCTTTCCAACTTCGAATCTTTCTTATCCTTTTCTTCCTTTGCTTCGTCGGGCTCAGGTATAGCTTCATCGAGTGCTTTGTTATATGAGTCCATCTTAGTTTGTTCGTACTCCTTATATATCCTAAGAGGGAAAGGGACTGCATCTATTTTGTTGTCTTCATCTTCGACAAGACATGGTGAGAGTTCATCCATATGTTTTATACGGCTATGAAAAATATTCAGTATTTGAAAAATATCTTCTGAATATTGAGTAAAATCATCTGTGTTCTTATCGACTCCAAGCCTTCTGCATATTTCCTCAGAGTACTTCCCTCCCAAATTAAGATCTACAGCTAATGTCCTAACTAGATCCTGTTCAGAATCTTCCAATATCTGAATCAGCTCGCTTTCATTTATCATGAACGGGTTCAATCTGTGAGGGGGGAACCTGTAGAGTTCGCCCTTTTTCAATTCCCTATGACTCCACGATTCGGACCTATAAGGTAAAAGTATCCTATCCTCACCTTCCAATATAAGATTCCCTTTACCGAATACCTCGAATATCAGTCTAGCACTTTTCTCCCTTTGTAGATCTATGACCACAACCCTATCGAACTCGTGTTGATATACATCGGAAATTATTGAATTGCTTAGGTATTTTCTCATGAGCATGGTATAGTCCCCGGGATGCATTGGATTCTCTCTATCTCTTTGGCTTAAATAGAGAGCTTTACCCACCCTGAATATCAACATTTTTTTTCCGATGCCAGGAACATGGATACGAAAAGATATCTCCTCTTTATTAGGCTTGTATACTTTCTGGATATAACCTCCGACCAGGTCCTTTAATTCACTTACTACTGCCGATATCTCTAGAGACTCCATCTTATCTTTCATATGGTTGAAAATCGAGCCTTAGTGTTTAAATATTTTTGCTTGGAAAAGAATTTTCCTTAGAGATACTATGATGTCTGAGATTACACAAATATTAAATCAACCTTTTTTCATCTATCTTTAGGAGGATTATAATGAGGATAAGATGGCATGGACATTCGTGTTTCGAAATAGAAAATGAAAAGGTAGTTGTAACTGACCCTCATGATGGAAAGAGCATCGGTATCAGGTCACCAAATGTGAAAGGTGATATAGTTCTGGTCAGTCATGATCATTTTGACCATAATGCTGTGAGGCTAGTTGAAAAAGGTGAAACTAAAGTGATCAGGGAGCCTGGTGAACACCAAATAAACGAAATAGAAATCAGGGGAATCAAAACCTACCATGATGAGAAAGATGGAAAAAAAAGAGGAGAAAATATAGTTTATATTTTTGAAACAGATGGATTATCCTTCTGCCATCTAGGTGATCTAGGTCACGAACTGTCTGGTGATCTTATGGAAAAAATAAAACCTATTGATTTTCTTTTCATCCCCGTAGGTGGTACTTTCACCGTCGGACCTGTGGAGGCCGCCAACATCGTTGATGAGATCGAACCAGCTATAGCGGTACCTATGCATTTCAAGGTTGGGGGTCTTTCTTTAGATATCAAAAATGTTCAACCCTTTTTAGATAAATATCCCGATGAAAAAATCCACAAAGTCGGCGTTGAACTTGACTTTTTGAAAACAGATCTTCCTGAAGAAACAGAGGTTTGGGTTTTTTCATTATGACGATCAGTCTAGATAACCCAATCCTTCTTCTATCCTACCCATCTCTATCGGAGTAGTTCGGTCACCGATGACGGCTCCCTTCGTGTTAGCTATCAAGCACGTACCTATCCAGGCTGAGCCATGATTGGCCGTGGTCTTCATAACCGGAACGTCGAACAATTCCTCCATCATCTTTTTCTCGTCATCTTTCACATGGGGATGACAGAGTAAACCTTTATTGGTAGCCACTGCCACCGATCCTACCATCTCTATTCCAGCGATTTTCCCTCTCTTCACAGGTACTTCCAAAAATGATTTCAAGGCATCTTCGGTTTTTTTATGAAGTTTAGGATGTATCAAAGCCCCGTAATCATTGATCAATATATTATTTCCCAGAGCGTTGAATCGGTCAGGGACTAGAGTAACATCCTTATGATCTAAAATAGGTTCTATCTCTCTTCTCTCTGCTATATCAGAAACGAGTATCCCGTTAGTATTAGCTGCCATCAAGGAACCCAGGACTCTAGTTCCTCCTACAGTTGTTCTAACGACAGGGGTCTCCATGGCTTCTTCGAAAACCTCTTCCTCTACTAAAGGGATTATAGATAAGTCTTCAGTTGCTATGGAGAAAACACCGATGTACGGTTTTTGATCGATAGAATGTTTTTTTAGCATAGATTATTCTCTCGGAACGGAGACCTCTACTATGCCATCTTCGAATTTTATCGCACGGACTTTAATCTTCGATGGAGGTTTCTTGATGCCCTTTTTCCAGATCTCCTCATTTGTACTGGAATCTATCCAAACATCTTCCGAAGGAACATTCATATGATTTGAAACGAAGTCTCTTACACGTTTCATAGCCAAAGAAGCACGTTTGCTGGCTGGAGATTTTTTGATCTCATTTAAAGGGATATTCATTATTCTTTCTTCTTGGTCAACCATATCCTCACCTGATATTATTCGTCAAGATCATCCCTGCGCCAATTCCTTGATTTGGGGTGTCGAGTGAACCTTCTGTTTGTCCTCTGCATCACCCATGCAGGTACCCTTTTGTTCTCTTTACCTTTTTTGAGTAATCTCCTTTTTTTTGGTCCTGGTTTATTACTTGACATAGTTTATCTCCTTTTAATATTGATATCTTTCTTATTGCCTGTTATCTTTTTAAGTAGGTCCTTTAAAGTTTTATCGGTGATCCTATCTTGGATAGCCCCTCGTTGAGCGAGCATTATTATTTGGGATTCGATATTTTCTGCGATTTCAGGTCTAGCTATCCTTACCCTGCCTAGTCTCTCCCTTGCTTCAGGAGTCATCACCTGCCGGAGCAGGGCTTTCTTTTGAGCTTCGAACCGTTCTTCTGAATCTTCCTGTTCCTCTGCAGCTTCCCTTTGTTCTTTTAGCTGCTGTAGCTTTTGCTTTTTGATCTTCTCTAACTCATCTTCATCCATATTTATCTAGCCTTCAGAGATACTTAGTCAATTCAGGCTCATCTTCAGCCATCTTTTTCAATATCTCATACGCGGAATTGTCTAATAAAGACTGTCCCTCAGATGTGATAACTCTACCTTCTTTTTCCTTTTTGATGAGTCCTTCTTTTTCTAGCTGCTGAAGAGCGGTTCTGACGATGGCCCCCGATCCTTTAGCGGCTCTACTCGGTTTCGATCCTCTCTCCTGTTTTCCACCATATTTACCCCTCAATTTGGATATACCGACAGGTCCTTGGATATATACACTCCTCAAGATGGCCGACGTTCTTTTATACCACCAATCGTCCTCTAAAGGAGCTTTCTCCTTATGGATCCCTGTCTTCACATAGGGTGACCAGTCAGGACTCTTTATACTATCCATATCCTTCAGCTTTTTGCTTATATCCTCTATCAATTTGTTCGGAGGGACTTCGTATACTGTGACCATGATATATTACTCTCCAGTGAACTCAATATTAGACCTTATTTAAAGGTTGTTATTAAATATTTCCCACGGTACGACGACATCGGACTACTCATTATCGTAAATTTCACCGTTCATCCTAGGCAGTAGAGCCTCTGTAAGGGCAGACTTGATATAACCTTTTTTTCCCTCGTTTCCACCGGTTATCAAACATATGGGGTCTAGTTCATCTCTCTCCTCTCCTATAACAACGTTCAGAGAATCTAATGTATGTATATTCTCTCCAGATTCCATCCATCTTCTTGGCACGCGTATACCTGGACTGTGGCCATGAGAGATGTATCCCGAGGTATCTTTTATCACTGCATGTTCGAACACTAATAGTTCTTCACCTAATTCAAAACTACCTGGTATTATGGCGATGCCGTATTCGAATCCTTTCGGGACTTCTACTATTCTTTCTCCCCTTTCATTTATCTCAGTTCCATCATTATTTAGATCATTCTTATCGATTGGTTTCGTTTCGAATTCACATTCAAAAAAATTTGAAAGTGTATCTATAGCGACATCGAAGGCATCGTCGTCCAAGCACTTTAGATATACCTTCACAGGCGTTAATCTATCTCCGTATTCGTTGATATCTCCATCTCGTATCCTGGTAGAGCTTATCCGTAGAAAATCCTCAGCTACCACCGGTTTTACCTCTATGATATCCAAAGGATCCTTACCCTTTTCTTTCCTTTTCTCGTTGATCTTTTCTCCTCTTTTTCTCGTTTCTGAAGACACCACCAGTTTATCGTAATCTCCTTCTACAGCTTTCTCGTATGGGTCCGATATCTCTACGATCTTCCAATCTTCTTTATCCGCTAGATAATTTTCTAGATCGAGTTTCCGTTCTTTAAAACTCCTTTTCACCTCGGGCTTCCAATCCTTCAGCATCTCATCGGATACCAGACCGATGGTAACCTCCCCTTCCTCGAAAGCTCTGTCGATGAGTTTCATATGTCCCAGGTGTAGTTTATCGAAAGTCCCTCCGAGTATAACCTTATTTTTCATATTACCATATCCCGGATATCTGTAAAAACATCAATGCAAGCAGAACTGCTAATAGGACATAGAAGATGTAAGTCCTTTTTTTCCTTTTTTGGAGATACTCATCATATTCTTCTCGGCATTTCTCGGAGCAGAATTTTTTATCCAAGGGCACAGGTTTGCTGCACACTTGACAATGGGTATGTGGTTCCATGGTAAGGAAATAAGCATCAGGGTTTTAATCATTTTCCCTTCATCTATGTCCGTAGGCAGCGGTCCAAGGATCATCATCCAGTATCCTTACGAAACCATATCTTTCGAACTGTATTATATCTCCCATCTCTACCTCTTCGATATTCTTCTCCACTATCCCTTCATCAAAACTCCCGTCAGGCATCTCTACTGAACAATCTTCACCGTCCGGTAGCCACTGTATCTTCAGAATGTCTTTGTTTTCTAGATCCGTGATATGTGCTTTTTTTTCCTCAAGTTCGATGTTGAAGAGATTCTTCAGTCTGACTTCTTTTCCTTCGTTCTCTTCCCAGTCCTTCTTTGATATGTACAATCTATCACTTATACCGATCTCTCTGTTACCCCTTTCAGGGAAATCTGGATGCCTGGGGATCTCTGAGGTCTGTAATGGTGCCTCTCCGATGAGCTCTATGCAGACAGGGTCCTTCACGAAAAAATATCTGTTAGCTTTTTCGTCAATCAACTCCCTGTTTTTTGCGTACAGTTTGGATGCAGGGACTTCTATATCTGTTTTGGATAATCCAAAATCCAAGATGAACTCTCTCAGCGCATCTGGTTCAATACCTCTTCTTTCTAGTGACTGCATAGACCACGTCCTGGGATCGTCCCATCCTCTGAGTTGATCGTTTTTGATCTGCTGCTGGAACTCGCTCTTACTCAACTTTATATCTTTCAACCTGAGCATCCCATAGTGTAGGAACTCACAGTCTTCCCAACCGAAAAGATTCCAGATGTATTCTTCCATCTTGTCTTCCATGACCAGGTCTTTTCCCCGCAATATATGTGTCATTCCTAAAAGATGATCATCTATGGCCCATGAGAATTCTAAGAGAGGCCAAACGTGATATTTATCCCCGACTTTTGGATGTTCATTATGGGATACACGGAACAGGACCCTATCCCTGAAAGCCGGGTCTGGGTACTGCATGTCTGTTTTCAATCTGACAGTCACTTCTCCTTCCTTGAACTCTCCTTCAAGCATCTTTTCCCACTCTTCGAGGTTCTTTTCGATACTCCTCTCTCTGTGTTCGCAACCCACGCCCTTTTCCCGATTTTTTCTCAAGCTTTCAGCATCACATTCACATACGTAGGCTTCACCCATCTCTATTATCTTTTCACCGTATTCGTAATAGATCTCCATCCTCTCTGATTTATAATAGTTTTCATGCCACTCCACATCCAGCCATTCAAGCCCTTCCTTTATAAGATCATAGGCTTCGAGGAGAGGTTTCTTTTTTTCTGATCCGATGGTATCATCATAAAAGAGCACGAGTTTACCATCGTACCTCTTCACGTACTCGTCGTTGAGTATGACCATCCTTGAGTTCCCAATGTGCAGGGGACCGCTGGGATAAGGGGCCATCCTCATGACTACGTCATCTGCATCGAGTTCTGGTAAGGTATCTTCTTCTTGTTTCTCCTTCTCTTCAAAAAACTCAGGCATCAATCCTTTCAGTTCTTTTTTCTGTTCTTCGAGAGAGAGTTGATTCACCTGTTGTATAGTTTTCATTATCAGATCCTTGGTGCCATCGGGATCCTCTCTACATTCTTCTGACTCCCCCATAACCTTCCCCATAACCGGACCTAAATTTGCTTCTCCATCGAACTTGACAGCGTTTCTGAGTGCGTATCTTTTGATGAGTTCTTCCCTTTCATCAGACATGTTTAGATGTTACATGTCGTATGATATATGGGTTTTTGCCTTAGGAGTTTGTTTTAGATATATTGAATTTTCATTGAAAGAGAAGATATAGTAGTATGACAACCTCTAGATGATTTTACTCCTTCGATAGATCTCTAGTCCTTTGAACAGCTCTCATCATTGCATGAGGGTATCTCATTACCATGTGGACAATTACTAGGTCTTCCGAGTTTTTCACATAAGATGTCTATCATTTCAGCATCGAAGATATGCTCCAACTGACAGGCTTTATCGTGAAGTATTTCTTCATCGAGTGAAAAGTATTTCTTGAGAAAAACTTCTAGTATCCTGTGGCTCCTCACTATGCGTTCCCCTTCAGTATATCCCTTTTCAGTGAGTTTCACTCCATGATAGGGTATGTATTCGATATAGCTCTCTTCCTCAAGCTTGGGTAGGACTTCTGTTACCGTAGGAGGAGAAACGCCTAGATGATCAGCTATCTCACCGGTCTTGATATTATCTCCCTTGGATCCCTTGTATAATTTGTACATAGTTTCAAGATATTCTTCCTCGGTTTCTCTCTTCATAATCACTTTCAATCTTATAAAATATTTATAGGTTTGGAATTGTAAATATTAGTAAAAAACTGAAATAGCGGGGAGTGGATTTGAACCACTGGTCTCCGGGTTCCTCAGGTGCATTTAGCTGCACCATATGAGCCCGACGGGTTTTCCTAGCTACCCTACCCCGCTATTATGGGAAAATCGAGATCAACTTTCTCTGGGATTCCTATATTAGGATGCATTTTATAAATCTTTCTATGGTCGAGAGTTCAAAGGGCGGAACTTTATCATGTTCGTTTGAACATCTTCTCCAATTCCTTTTCTGAGAAATTGATTATAGTGGGTCTCCCGTGAGGACATGTATATGGTATCTCCGTCCTGCCCAACTCATCGAGTAATCTTTTCGCCCTTGTGGGAGATATGTTGTCACCTGCCATGACAGACGACCTACAGGCCATGTACTTGATCAGTTCTTCTTTCCTCTCTTCCAGACTGCTGTTCCTGAGCTCTAAAAGTTCGTCGAGTATAGAATGTATGATCTCATCTCCCTGCAGTTCTCCTAATACAACCGGTACTCCCGTGAGCCTGAATGTTGTCTTACCGAAGGGCTCTATCTTGAAGCCCAGTCGTTCTAAAAGCTCCTCGTTGGCCTTGATGAGAGCTGCTTCTCTGGGTTTTAGATCCATGGTTTTTGGAGATAATAGATCTTGGCATCCGATCTTTTCTTCGTATTTATCTTTCAATCTTTCGTAGTTCACCCTTTCATGGGCTGCATGTTGGTCTATTATCACGAACCCATCAGGGACTTCGGCCAATATGTAAGAATCCTTGATTATATCCATTATCCTCATTTTTGGTAACTTAGATCCAGATACATCGACAGCTTCCTTTATACCCAATCTAGTTTGAGAGTAGGCATCTGTTATTGAGGCAACACCATTACCTTCAGTTGTTTTACTGTTTTTTTCCTCCTTGGGTTTTACCTCATTTACGTCCTTTTTTGGGGTAGGTATCAGGTCATTATCTAATAAACTCTTTCTGACACCTTCAAAGACTATCCTTTTAACCTTCTCCTCCTCTTTGAACCTGATCTTGGTCTTAGTAGGATGTACATTAACATCGATCTCTTCACCAGGTATAGAGATATTTAATACAGTTATGGGGTATCGTCTTTTGGGCAGTAACGTCTTGTATCCCTCCATGAGTCCATCTCTCAGGAGGTTGTTTTCGATGAATCGATCGTTCACATAGGTGTACATATGTTTCCTGCTAGCTCTTGTAACTTCTGGCTTGCTGACGAATCCTTCGATGTACATACCTTCACTTTCATAATCTACAAGGAACATCTTTTTTGCGACCTGGGTTCCGTATATGGCCTTGATATTCTCCAGTATCGAATCTGACTTTGGAGCAAAGAACAATTCATTACCGTTGTGGATCAGTTTGAAACGGACCTCCGGTTTAGATAGTGCGTTCTTAGTAACTACATCCGTTACGTGGGCTAATTCAGTGTTCGTCTTTTTAAGATATTTCCGTCTAGCAGGAGTATTATAGAAAAGGTCGTTGACTTCTATCAGTGTTCCAGTAGGAGACCCTTTTGTATTTAACTCCTTGACATTTCCTCCATGTATCTTGGTTTCCACACCTTCTAATTCGTCCTCTCTCTTTGTGACACATCTAACCTTCGAGACCGCAGCGATACTGGGAAGGGCTTCGCCCCTAAAACCCAGACTTTCGAGGTCATCTAGATCTTCTATCTCGTGTATCTTGCTAGTTGCATGCTTTTCGAAGGCCAGTTCCACTTCTTCTTTATTCATACCACATCCATTGTCTTTCACGAGTATGCGATCCTTACCTCCTCTCTCTATCTCCACCAGTATATCGTCCGCACCAGCATCTAAAGAATTTTCGATCAACTCCTTCACAACCGACGCTGGACGCTCGATAACCTCACCAGCAGCTATCTGGTTGACGGTCTGTGATGATAACTTGTGGATCCGTGACATCAATCTTCAGCCTCCTTTCTCAACTTCCACAATTCGTTCATGGCTTCTAAAGGGGTCATATTCTCTAGATCCAATTCTTTCAACTCCTCGACAACGGGATGACTTTCTGAGGACGTATCACCGGATTCTGGATCGAAAACCACCTGTTTCAATCTAGGGCCGTCATCGGTCTCCATCTTGATGGTATGATCTTTCTCGATCTGCTCGAGTACATCACCAGCTCTTTCGACAACTGGATCTGGAACACCTGCTAGAGAGGCAACATGGATACCATAACTTTCATCCGTGTGCCCATCACGTACTTTTCTGAGGAAGGTCACATCTCCTTCACTTTCCTTCACTGCTACGTGGAGATTTTTGACCCCTTTCAGTGATCTCTCTAATTCGGTGATCTCGTGATAGTGGGTAGCGAAGAGTGTTTTAGCTCTCACATATTCGTTTATATACTCTGTCACGGCCCACGCTATACTCAGTCCATCGAATGTACTAGTTCCGCTGCCGATCTCGTCTAGAAGTATGAGGCTGTTCTCAGATGCGTTATGTAGGATGTTAGCCAGTTCTACCATCTCTACCATGAATGTTGATTGTCCTTTGGTAAGGGCATCCAATGAACCGACCCTAGTAAATATCCTATCCACGACACCGATATGAGCCTTTTCAGCAGGTACGAAACTGCCTATATGAGCTAAGAGGGTTATCAGAGCCACCTGTCTCATGTAAGTAGATTTACCGGACATGTTAGGACCGGTGATGATCAGGTACCTGTTATTATCCATATCTAGGAGTGAATCGTTGGGGATAAAACTTTCAACCGTTTTTTCCACAACTGGATGACGTCCTTCACTGATATCTATCCTTCCGTCTTCTCCAATCTCTGGTAGATTATAATCGTTCCGGACAGCTATATGTGCAAAATTACAGATCACGTCCAACCTTGCTATCGTGTCGGCAGTGGTTTGAAACCTTTCAGACTCATCCCCAACCTTCTCTCTCACCTTCTTGAATATCTCGTACTCAAGGGCCTCCATCTTTTCTTCAGAACTGATGATCTCCTCCTCTTTTTCCTTTAATTTCTGGGTATAGTATCGTTCACTGTTTTTCAGGGTCTGTTTCCTGGAATATCCTTCTGGAACCTTGTCGATCTTGGACTTCGGCACTTCGATGTAATAACCATGGACCTTGTTATAACCCACCTTCAATCTTTCTATCCCTGTCTTATCCTTTTCTTCTTCTTCAAGTGAACTGATCCACTCTTTCCCTTGTTTCGTCTTCTTTTTCAGTTCATCCAACCTTTCGTGAAATCCTTCCTTGATTATACCCCCCTCTTTTACCGTAGCTGGTGGGTCTTCGATGATAGCGTTATCTATCATCTCTTTTACATCTTCCATGGGGTCTAGAGAATCTTTTATCTCCCTAAGATAACCACTATCTAGATCACAAATCAAATCTTTTAAAGGCTCTAGTCGAATCAATACATTCTTGATGGATATCAGGTCTCGGGCATTTGCGTTCCCATAAACGACCCTACTGATCAGCCTTTCTATATCGGACATACCGTTCATCTGCTCCCTGATATCGTCTCTTAAGAACAACTCGTTTTTAAGTTCCTGTACCGACTCCAATCTTTTTTCGATCTGCTCGATGTTCAACAAGGGCTGTTGCAGCCATTTTCTTAATTTTCTCGAGCCCATGGCGGTGACTGTTTCGTTCAATATATCCAATAGGGTACCTTTCTTTCCACCATCCCGTAGATTTTGAAATATCTCCAGGTTCTTCAAAGTTGTGGCATCGATGGTCATGTAATCGTCGTGAGAGTAGCTCCTTATCCTTTGGATGTTATCCATGGTCCTTTTTTGGGTATCCTCAATATAATCCAATACTCCGCCTGCGGCTTTGACGGCTTGTTTACTACCCTGTATTCCCAGGGGTTCTAAAGTTTCGATATCGAAATGAGCGAGTAACCTCTGTTTAGCTGGATGGTACCTGAAGGCATCGTCTTGGAATTTATTGACCATCATCGGTACATCTTTCTGTATCTCAGATAAGAACTCCTCTTCTTGGTAGATCCCCGAAGGTAAAATACATTCTGAGGGTTCGTATCGGATTATTTCAGAGATAAGACCTTCTTTATTTTTGAATTCTGTCACTAAGAATTCTCCAGTAGAGATATCAACTGCAGCTAGACCGAAACCATTCCCTTTGGTGATGCTGATTAGATAGTTATTGCTGGCACTTTCCAGAATACCTTCGTCTATGACTGTACCAGGTGTTACCACCCTTACGACTTCCCGATCTACCAAACCCTTGGCTTTGCTCGGATCCTCGACCTGCTCAGCTATCGCAACGGTGTAACCTTTTTTTATCAAACGCTGGAGGTAAGAATCGACGGAGTGGTAAGGTATTCCTGCCATAGGGATGGGATCATCCTTACCTTTATCCCGGGTGGTTAGGACGATATCGAGTTCGTCAGCAGCCGTTTTTGCATCCTCATCGAACATTTCGTAGAAATCACCCATACGGAAAAATAGGATAGACTCTGGATATTGTTTTTTGAGTTCATAATACTGTTTCATCATCGGAGTCCTGTCAGTCATCCAAGTTCCTCCTTTGGGTTTTTCATCGGCTTTATATCTCCTTTGGATTCGAAAGTCAAGATGTTAGTAATAAACCTTTTTTCTTAGTTATCTGTTAATTTCTCTATGCGCTCAAAAATTATATATAAAATATCTTGGTTACAAAATTTAGTCCTTCGATAAAAATCAGATAAACTTAGATAAAAAAAGAGAATAATTTTTTTGATGGGTAATTATTTTTCTATCTTAACTTCTATTTTTCTTTTCAATGTATCTTCGATAGGG
>PULU01000088.1 GCA_003551065.1 Thermoplasmata archaeon
CATCCCTTTTACATCCATATCGACTATACCTTTTACAACTTCAACTCCGTCGATATCTTCACCTGGAAGTAGTTCCTCTACTGCAGCGATAGCTCTATACTTCTTCAGTTCATCGAGCTGCTTACCTCTTTCCTTCCATTCGGAGAAGAACCTTCGTGCAGTATCTGGTAGCTCTGACGTGCTCACGCTGAATGCATCACATGTTTCCAACAATATATCTTCCTGTTTCTGCATCTCTTCAACAGTAGCCATGCCGGCCGTGAATACTATCCTTTCCACTCCGTCCTGGATCCTTTGAGTGTTTTTGATCTTGATGGCCCCGACCTCGGAGGTGTTATCGCAGTGTGTTCCACCGCATGCCTGAGCGTCATAATCGACCTGATCTGAAATGTAAACCACACGTATTACATCACTTTCGGGCACTCCACCCTGGTAAAGTTCAAAACCGAACCTTTCCTCTGCCTCATCCCTAGAAAGTTCTTCTTTGGTCACTGGGATACTATCTAGGACCAGCTGGTTAGCGAGCTTCTCGATCTCTTTGATCTCCTCCCTGCTGATCCTTTTATAATGGGATAGATCGATCCTTGCACTATCTACATCTTTTTGAGCACCTCTCTGCCAGATATGTTTACCTAAAACTTTCCTAGCACTGCTTATCACAAGATGGGTAGCCGTATGATGTCTAGTCAAGTTCATCCTTCTTTCCCAGTTGATCCTTCCACTGACGACTTCTCCCTTGGGTATATTACCATCGATCTCATGGATAATAAGATCTCCTTCCCTTCTAACGTGTTTTACCGGTACCGTTGATCCTTCCGTGCTGATAGTACCTTGATCAGAGGGTTGACCCCCACCTTCAGGATAAAATAACGTTTGGTCGAGTATTACTTCACCTTCTTCAGAATGTATTACCACGGCATCGAAGGTTTTTTCATTCTCCTCGGTATAATAAAGTGGATTTGTGGCGGGTAGATCAGGGTATCCGGATGTTTCAGTCTTCTTTTCTTCTTCTTTTCCTTCATGCCTTTGAGCTAATATCGAGTTGAAATTCTCAGGGATGTGAACATCTATATTTTGATCTTCAGCTAGTTCCTTAACTATTGTAGGATGGATCCCGTGGGTATCGTAGAAATCTATCAAGCTTTCAAGAGAAAGTTCCTCTTCACCTAGTTCTTTCAGTTCTCTCTCAACCAATCCTTTACCCCTTTCTAAAGTTTCTTTGTACTTCTCGACTTCTATTTCAAGGATATCGAAGACAAGTTCTCTGTTGCTTTGGTCCAATATATCATCGAAAAGTTTGAGCTGTTTATCTACGAGTTCTTTGAGCTCGATCTGAACTCCGAGCTGGTCGATCTGCCTTAAAACCCTTCTGATCATCATCCTAACCAGGTAACCTTCTTCCACGTTAGAAGGTATCAGACCATCTGACAGCATAAGAGCGATAGTTTTTGAGTGATCGGCTATGGTATATACATACCTCAGTGTTTCCAGTCTTTGGGATATATCTTCCTTATCTAGATCTTTACCGATGTCTGATAGTCTTTCCTGGAGCCGTTCCAGTAGTTCTTCGTCATGGAAATATTTTTCCAGCCTTCCAGCAAGTTTTGTGTACTCTTCTAGCATCTTCCTGTACCATCCTTCGTCGACGGGATGGTCGATATCTCCTTCAGTGCAGATATGATCGATTATTTCTGGGAATAATGAATCATAGATCGTAGGTGCACCATCGGAGATCCATGCCCATCTCTCGACACCGTAACCGGTATCAACGACGTTCAAGTCCAAAGGACTGTACATCTCACCTTCAAGTTCGATATCACCGTCGGGGTCTTTCTCCATGTTCATGAAAACCAAAGTTGCCACCTCCAAACCCCTTACGTTGACCTCCAGTGATGGACCGGCGTTACCTCCTCCGATCCAGGGATGTTCCTTGTAAACTATCTCTTTTTCCGGTACACCTATGTCTAGAAGCATCTCGTGGCAGTACTTGACGGTCTCCTCTTTCCAGTAAACGAAATTGTTAGGAGAATTGAACGAATGATGCCCCATCATCTCGAAGGAAGTCAGATGTTTCCCCGTCTTACCGACTTCGTCCAAGTCCGGCAATCTGATGCAGGGCTGTGAAACTACCAGTGGGTTCGCCGGAGGTTTTACTTTCCCCGATGTAGCGTGGGGTTGAAAATCATAGATACTCGCATGAACGAGGAAGACGTCATCTCTCCACCTAGCTACTACTGGATATCTTTCCAAAGGAGTGTGGCCTCTCTCAGAAAAAAAATCCATGAAGTATTCCCGCATCTCCCTTAGATCGAATTCTCTATCTGTAACAGGTTCTCCGATAAAATCGAATTCCACACATGGTGCGTCCTGGCAGGTCTCTTCGTCTTCATCCAAAGTCCAGAAGTATGCTCCACATTCCGTACACTGTCTTCGAAAGTATCCCTTCTCTTCAAAGAAATCCAGCTTGTACTCTTCCTCGAACATGGTAAATAAAAACTTGGAGGTATAAATAAATCATTCGATTGAACTTAGTTCATTAGATTTTAATTAGTCTATTCAACGATTTTTTCATCTAGGATATTTACCTTTACTATTTACTAGATATATCAGGGAGATAGCTAGGATAACGATAATGACCAATATCAAGACGATGGCCCCAAAGTTTGAGAAGAATCCATCGGTCTGGCCATTGTCATTTTCACTTTCTTCCTCTCCATATGCATAAATTACGCCATCAGTACTGGTCAAATACAAGGTTCCATCCTCATGGACTGTGAGCATATCTGAAAAAGCAGCATCTTCGAAGGAATGTTCCCATCTGATCTCACCGTTATCATCGAAGGAATGAAATTCGAGATATCCCTGGTTTTTATATGTAGCATCATAAAACCCCACATATAACATCCCATCATCCCCGTAAACAATACTCCAAGGAGTCTCGGTGGTCCCTCTACCCAAGTCATATTCCCATCTGATCTCACCATCACTGTTCAAGGACTTGAGGTGGTATCGGGTTTCATCGAAACCAAAATCCTGCATCCTTAGTGATATAAGGTACAAATCCCCTCCTCGACCTATATCGATGGGGTGATGTCCCATAATAACAAAATCAAATTCTTTAATAAATTCTAGCTCACCCTGTGGGGTGTACGAATAAATGACCGTTCCAAAATCCTCGCCAGATTCACTAAAGACCAGATATATATTTGTTTCTTCTTTTACAAATATGTCAACAAATCCGAGGGCATCCTCTATATCCAAGGCACGTTCCCAAATCACATCACCATCATCTCCCATGGCGATCAAAACTCTAGATCCTTCTTCGGAAGAAAGTAGATAAACTGTCCCATCCTCTCCCACTACTGGATAACTGAGATCTCCAGCTATATCCTTATCGAAAAGGAAGTTCCCTTCGGTATCGTAAACGTGGAGCTCACCCGTTTCAGTGGATATATAAATAGAATCTTCGAAAACAACGATCTGCGGGGATGTTCTAAAATCACCAATTTGGTTTTTCCATTCCAGTTCCCCGTCGTTATCGAAGGAGTACAAGTATGATATATTAGCATCGGTCGTATCTCTTACTTCCACAGAAACAAAATATATCCTACCATCATCTCCAAATGTAGGATAGAGAATCGTTTCATCTTCAAAAGTGAGATTCCATCTTAAATCTCCATCCCCATCGATTGAATATATGTCACTACCGTTGTAATAATTGTTCAAAACATAGATATTGCCATTTGGACCTATAAAAGGGGAGGAATACCTGTCATCAAATTCCGTTTCTTTGATCTCACAAGTCCATAAAAGGGTTTTGTTCAAAGGGCATTCACCATCCATTTCCATTGCAAGTGATGTTTCAAATCCTTCGTTTCTGAAATCACTATCTAATGTTTCATCATTCATCGGGTTCGTAGCACCTATTACCATCACAACCGATAAAATCAATAAAATAAGTACTAAAACAGCTTCAATCTTAGGTTTCTTAGATATCATATTTTAATCACCATTGTCTTATTTTCTAAATCTCCCTATCGTTACACCAATATAGAATACATATATATATATATATATATATTGTTACAAGGGACTACAACTCATCAAAAAAGTTATTAACAAGAAGAGTTATGTAAATAATATGCAAAAGCGAGTACTTTCTTCAACGATCATGGTTCTAGCGATACTTCTGGTTTCTATTTTTTCGACTTCAACAGTTTCTGCAAACGGCATGGATTGGCACTCATATGAGGAAGGGCTTTCAGTCTCGGAACAGAGAGAACAGCCCGTCATGATTTACTTTTATACTGAAAACTGCGGGGCCTGTGTGATGATGGAAGAACAAACTTTCACAGAACGTAAAGTCCAAGAAAGAGGTGACGATACAGTTTTCGTAAAAGTTGATGCGAGCGCAGAGGGAGAATTAGCTTCTCAGTATGGTATCACCGGTGTGCCCACTACTGTCTTCATCGACTCTAACGAAGATA
>PULU01000025.1 GCA_003551065.1 Thermoplasmata archaeon
CCAGCAGCTCAAGCCTTTTGGGGCTGGAAATGGCCTTTCCCACCCTGGCCAGCTGCTCGTAAATCCTGTCTTTGGTCTCTACCGTATCTTCCATGAACCCCTCCCGGCACAAATTTAAACATTCAATTGATCGATTGAATATTTTAAGAAAGTTTATTTGTCAAGGAGAAAAAACCCTGAGACTTAAACTATTGCTGATGGTCATGGAAAAACAAAAAATCAAGGCGGGTGAAAATCCGGTTGACATCCGGCAGGTGAAGGCGTAAAAATTTATTCTTTACGGGATGTAGCGCAGTCTGGGAGCGCACCTGAATGGGGTTCAGGGGGTCGCAGGTTCAAATCCTGCCATCCCGACCAGAGATTTCAAGGGGTTAGGCTTTAGGTCTAGCCCTTTTTTTTGGTCCAAATGGCCTTGATATACCAATGATATACCACGATATACCAAACCCTGCGCATCAGCTGCTTACCTGAGAGTCATAGTATTTTTGCAGCTGGGCCTGAATAAGGGATTTGTGTTGGGCTGTAAGGTGGGAATACCTGTCGGTCATGGCGATGTCGGCATGACCGATCATTTCCTTGGCATCCACCGTCTCCATGGCTGGGACCTATTTGATTGTCGTTCATGTTGGGATGGATCATGAAGGAGCACAGGGAATACGCGCAGCGGCTGATAAATTCCCTGGACAGTCTGACCCGGGAAAATGAACCGGACCGCATTGTTTCCCAGCCGCCTGATGTTCAAAAAAAGCGCTGGACTTGTACCATTAGTTTGAGAAGTCCGTTGAAAGGGATCAAAAGCGACGTATGGTGCTGCAAAACACACGAGAGATTCTTTCAGAGTTAGGGTACAGGGTTCTGGACCTGGAAGAAAAGAGTAATGAAGAAAGCGACGGGACCGGGGCCAAACCTCTGTCGCTTTATTTTCGCACACCGGAAAAAGGTGTGGTAAGGCTGGCTTGCGGCCTGGTCAACTCCCTTTTTTCTGAATTTATCCAGCTAAAGAAAAAAGGAAGGGATTATCCCGCGAGCGAGGCCGAGGGACACAGGTGTGAACAGTGGTGCCGGGACTATGATTTTTTGCTGCATGAACTGTCCAGCCAAAATATCCGGATAGAGGAAAACTGGAGAGAGTCTCCTGCTCTTGAGCAATGCAGGGTTATGGAAGTTTCCAAGGAATACCTGAAAGTTGGAAAAAGGGTTGCCCCCATTGTGAGGACCAAAAGAGAGAATATTCAAAATTCATAGGGGAGCTGTTACCTATAGATTTGTCCCAATGGCAAGGCTGGTGGTGAAAGTTCTGTTGACCAGTTGAAGCCATTACTGGCATCTCCTCTTAAACGGATATGCCCTGTTTTAGGCTGTGCTGCACGAAATTTTATTCCCAGTTCTCTAAATTCCTTTCTGACCGCTGGCTCATACTTTTGAGTGCCTCCTGCAACCGGGGGAGCTGTGGCATAGGCCTGGTTTGCAAGGCGACAAATCCGTTTGCAATCTTCCAGGGTTGGAAGCTTTGTGAGGCCACGGACAAAAGGAGATAGCACTGCATTAACGCTTGAATTACATATCTCAGACCAAATCCTATCATGATGGGCATTGCTTGACCCATGATGGGGAACCTTGAAGACACTTGCCCGTGTACGGATGCAGGTCTGTTCTTCAAATATCAGTGACCACCCATGACCATTTTTTTCTTCAACGTCAGAACCCAGCAAGATCCCATCGTCAGGTAAGTCTATCCATACTGCTGCTGACAAATGATTAGGCTCAAGAACACGGGCACGTTTCTGTACAGATTTAACTTTCGGCATTTCAACAGCCAAGTTTTGCAAAAAATCATCGTATCGGTCAGAACTCGGAGAAAGTGAATAAGCCGAACAAACTTGATTCTGATGAATCAGCACATTTGGCGTAATTCTATTACGTCGTCTTTTTTTCTCCTGCAACAATTTGAATACCCTGCTGATCTCAGTGGTTCCTCCAGTTGCTTGCTTGCTGAGAGTTTCTGCATGCAATTCGACATAACGAAAGAATTCCTGGTTTGTCATGGCTGCAGGGCACCAAAACCGAGCGCCCGAACACGCCTCAACTAATTGAGATAAACCACGTGTATGATCATCATGCCAATGGGATGCAATAATATGCTTGACTTTTCTTTCGACCTCAACACCAAGTTTATGCAGATAACGCAGGGGAACTACCTCCCCCGAACGGGAGTCAATACAAGAATCGATAATGATCCAATCTCCTGCTCCAGCATGAACAACAACACATTCTCCATACCCAGGCCCAAACAAAGAAACTTCTATCTCATCAGGATTAGGCGGGTGGAAAATCATCAATCCTCACTAAAATATGCAGCTAGTGCTGCGGCTCGCTGCTTCGCACTTTCAAAATGCCTTTCATTCCAGCAAGGCAATCGCCGAAAAACAAGCTCTGTAAAACGCTGGCGCATCCCCCCGCGCTTAATCCGATACGCAACACGGACACGAAATAATGCCCCTTCTTCAAGGAGCGGCAAATCATCAGGTCTGAGGTCATCTATAGGAAACTCACCTTCTTCCTGTTCAAAGGTCTTACCTGCGGTTAAATCGATCATTCTTGCCAGAAATATTCCGTTTTCTTTGTCTACCTCGTCTACTATTCCTTCGAATTCCCGAACAACCTTGATCCGCTCAACCTTTTTTTTTAGAGTTTTATAAGCTGGTGGAAATTGTCTAATGTTCGGCTGGCGATATGGTTCGGCAGAAGTCGTACCGCTGTATTGTCCATTGAGGGCTTCCTCACTATCCACAGGTTCTTGCAAAGGAGCCACATGTTTACCTGGATCCACCGGCCTGATCTCAGATACATAATCATCAGGTACTTCAGGCGTATCTAATTCTGGATAGCTTGTGGGTAATGGGACTGCCGTCACTTTAATACCTCGATCTCTTTCATGATTTGATTGATAATGAATTCAGCATGGCCCATGGCCGTGCTCCATTGATGCTCCAAGACGTGCATGACTTTAGAGCACCCAACCGCCTCCTCTATCCCAACCACATCGTAGTGATTGTTGATATCCATAAACACACCACTATTCCCAGATAATTCAGAGGAAGGCTGAATCTTGGCTCGGACATACCCCTTGAGCCCTTCCTTTTTTGAACGATTCTCCCGCATGGTCAAATTGAGCATACCGCCCTGTTCTTCAGTATCCTCTCCTTCAAAAGATCTTGCCCACTCACCCCACGGCTCCCAGGGTGCAAGTTTTTTCCCTAAAACAATTCTGGCCTCATTACTCCCTGCATCAAAATGAACTGATCTATTTATTCCCAGGATTCCAATTGGCGTATAGGTTAAAAAATCGGTAAATGTTTTGAGCGCAAAATCCTTTATCAGTTCCAAAGGACCAGAATTACTCCTGACCATAAATCGGTTACGTTCTGCTTGGACAAAAAAATATTCAGTCTGGAATTTACATAGTTCGGGATGGATTATTTCGATCTCGGCCTCAAATGTTTCCTGCTCTCCAATTATACCGTTTTTGGCAAACCACCACGGTTGAAAAATCGCTGGGTTGAAACGACCAAGAAGTACAATAGAAGCATTGTCAATTTCTGGGGTAATCTTCATTGCTGGTGCTGCTAAGCTGAGCTTTGGCTTTGTTTCTTTTGGTATTTGTTCATCACAGTAGAGGAACATGACCCTCCGGTCAGAGGGCTCGTCAAGCCGAGACGCAAATCTTACTCGAAACCTTGGCTCCGGCCAAGGAAGGTATTTTATGCTGAATAGATACTTTTAATTTAAAAAATGAAGCTGGAAGCCTTAATTATACGATATCTTCAAGAAAATAATTTATATCCGGGACCATACCTTGATGTCAAGTTGACTAAAAAACTCAAGTTAATGCTAAAAAATAGCATCACAAAAAATGCTGATTATTCCCAAAGTAAGGTGAAAAGCTTAGCCTGCGTAAACACTTGTCAAGATCAGGATCACCCAAGCGAAAAGCCAAGGAAATTAAGGCCGCGTTGGCTTATCTATCTCTCACTATTGCTGTTGTTAAGTCAAAAATCAAAGATGATATGATTTTTAGTGGATAAGAGTTTGAAGAGGTTAAGCTTCAGCTGGAACAGCAAGCTTAGAAAAGCCGGGATTTTGCCTGGCTTTTCTCATTCCTGGCCCATGCCTTTGATTTTGGTATACCAATAATATACCCTTTTCTGATGACACTATACAAAAACAGAATAATTATGCACCGTTAGCACGGTATGTTTCAAGGATAAGAAATCAAGTGTGATCAAGAGAAACGGTATTATTTTAGATGGTTACACGTTAAAAGCCCCCACCGCCACGTCTGAATGGGGTTCAGGGGGTCGCAGGTTCAAATCCTGCCATCCCGACCATAAAAGCAAGGGGTTACCTTTCGGGGTAACCCCATTTTTTTGTGCTGTTTCC
>PULU01000043.1 GCA_003551065.1 Thermoplasmata archaeon
ATGCGTAGCCGTTATCCATGATATCTTTAACGAACTCTATCATCTCGACCATATGTCCCGTAGCCCTAGGATTTACGTTGTGGATCTTCATGTTCAAACTGTCCATCTCCCTGTACCATTTTCTGACCTGTTTGGTGACCAACTCCATGGGCTCCAGCCTCTTCTCCCTTGCAGCCTTCTCTACTTTGTCTTCACCTTGATCTGCATCGTCGGTCAGGTGACCAACATCCGTGATGTTCATAACATGAAATACGTCGTACCCTTTCCATGTAAGATAACGATTCAGAATATCCCACGCTGCATAGGTTTTGGCGTTACCTACGTGCATATCCTCGTATATGGTCTGGCCGCAGGAATAGATTTTTACTCGATGGTCATATAGAGGTTCGAATCTCTCTTTTTTACCGGTCAAAGTATTGTACAGTTCAAGAGTCATATAGATGATTCAAGAGTAAGAAAATATTTGAAACTTGTGCTGTCGGTTTTCAGATCAAGGGGTACTCTCTCAAGAACGAAAGATCGTTACTGTAACATTCACGGATATCGTCCATCTGAAGTCTCAGCATGACCAATCTTTCCAATCCGAGTCCCCATGCTAGTACCGGATGATCGATGCCGTGAGGTTTGGTAACCTCTCTTCTAAATATGCCGGCCCCACCCATCTCAAGGAATTCCCCTTTGAACTTTGCAAAGACTTCGATGCTGGGTTCGGTGAAGGGGAAATAACTCGGTCTGACCTTGATGTCATCGAAACCCATCTTCTTGTAGAATTCTCTCAGCAGTCCTATCAGCATGTTGAGGTTAGCGTCTTCTTCCATGAGTATGCCGTCGATCTGAGCAAATTCAGGTAGATGTGTCGGATCGGTGGCCTCACATCTATAATTTCTATCAATGGTTATCGCCCTTACAGGTGGTTCTGGATTCTCCGCAAGGTACCTGATGCTGCACACCGTGGTATGGGTCCGAAGAACGGCCCTTTCCGCTTCATCTTTACTCCATTCGTATCCCCATCCACTAGATCGGGAATCTCCACCGTTCTCGTGCATCTCCTTGATCCGCTGGACTATATCTCCTTCCATGGGGATCCTTTCGGGTTTTTTCATGTAGAACGTGTCCTGCATATCTCTAGCTGGATGGTCCTGGGGTATGAAAAGTGCATCCATGTTCCAGAAAGTCGGTTGGATGTAATCAAAATCTATCTCGGTGAACCCCATCTCCAGCCAGACACGCTTCACCTCTTCGATCTGCCTGCTTATCGGGTGTCTTTTACCACCGTGTTTGGTCGGTGCGAAGGATTTAACGTCGTAGGGTCTTATCCGTGCTTCTTTCCAGGCACCTGTTTTGATTATTTCTGGGGTGAGTTGGGCGATCTCCGGTTCTAACTCTATACCTTCATTTAAAACTTCAGCCCCCTCATTCGTGAGTTCAACCCTCCTATGAACCTCCTGGTCTTCTTTCAGTATCTCCTTCCGAGACAATAACTTCTTTACAGTGAATTTATCGACTTGATCATCGGACAATTTTCCTTCTTTACCAAGTCTTCTGATGAGTTCCTCATCTCTGCCTTTTTCTTTCAGTGCTTTTTTCCCTTTGGATGTGATCTCTAAAAAACTTTCGCCGTCCTCTTTCACTATCTTTGCCCATTTTTTATCTTTCAGCCATCCTAGAGCGATACCGACTTTTTTCTTGTCAAGGGAACTATCCTTTTGAAGCTCAGCTATGCTGCATTTTCCCCCCATCTTGTTTATAAATTTCAATGCTTTTCTTTCAGGTAGGTCAGTCTTTGCTAGGCTCTTCTTTACTAGAGAATAGTGCTTCTTTATTTTTTCTTCTACATCTACCAAGCCTTTAGATTCGAGCCAAGATACTGAGTTCATAACCTGGACACCTTTCTCGAAATCACCAGCCTCTTCGATCTGTTTTGGTGATGCTCTTCCATCGAGTTCTTCTAGAGTTAGTAGGGTTTTCTTCTCAAGATAACTGAGTTCCTTGGACATGATATCACTGTAAATAATTCCAATGATATAAGTTTTTAGAGTGGTTCTTTTAGTTCAGTTCTGACCTTGGATATGAGTTCTCCGGAAGATATCAAATCCTTAATCTTTTTGATATCTTTATACAATGGACGGTCTCTTTTTAGTGGTTCTATCTGGGACCTGATCAACTCGTAAGCTGCTTTGACACCTTTTCCGGGTTCTAGGTCAAAATATTCTAGAGCTTGGGATGCAGCCATCAGCTCGATAGCTACTACGTTCTGTACGTTCTCCAAGATATCTGCAGCGTGCCTGGCCGCTATCGTTCCCATGCTCACGTGATCCTCTTGCCCTGCAGATGTTGGTATTGAATCGACACTAGCTGGATGGGATAAAACCTTGTTCTCAGATACCAATGAGGCAGCTGTATATTGAGCTATCATCATACCCGAGTTCAACCCACCTTCTTCAGCCAGGAAAGGGGGTAGACCGCTCTCCTCCTCATACATCAATTTGTCGGTGGTCCTTTCGGATATGTTACCGATCTCGGATATAGCTGCTCCGAAGAGGTCCATAGCTAGAGCTATGGGCTGACCATGAAAATTACCGCCAGAAATGATATCTCCATCCTGGAAAACTAGAGGATTATCGTTGGCTGAATTCATCTCGATCTCTAAAACATCCCGGACATGATCCAGTGAATCCCACGCACTGCCGTAAACTTGAGGCATACATCTAAGAGTGTATGGATCCTGGACTTTATCACAATCTTTGTGGGATCGGATAATCTCGCTATCCTTCAGTAGTTTTCTTAGCACCTCTGCACACCGTATTTGGCCAGGATGTGGTCTTACCTGGTGTATACGTCCATCGAAGGCTGTGGAAGTACCCTGCAGTGCTTCTAGACTCATGGCTCCTGCTATGAGAGCAGACCAGATAAGGTGCTCTGCATCATGCACAGCCAGAGCTCCTATAGCGGTCATGACCTGGGTTCCGTTCAAAAGAGCGAGCCCTTCTTTAGCTTCGAGTTCGACTGTATCGATACCGCCTTTCTCCATGGCCTCTTTTCCACTGTATCTTTCTTTTTCATATATGGCTTCTCCTTCCCCCATCAGCACTAGACTCATATGAGCTAGTGGAGCTAGATCCCCTGATGCTCCTACACTACCTTGAGATGGGATGACCGGATGAACTCCTTTGTTGAGCATATCGATGAGTGTGTTTACAGTTTGGAATCTGATACCACTATAACCTTTAGCTAAGGTGTTGATCCTTAAAAGCATAACAGCTCGAACTATGTCTTCATCAAGTGGATCGCCAACCCCGCTAGCATGGCTCCTGACTAGGTTTTTCTGGAGATCTTCAGTTTTTGATCTGTCTATCTTTATGTTAGCCAAATCTCCAAAACCGGTATTCACCCCGTAGACCGTTTCATCAGATCTCAATTTCTCTTCTACGATCTTTCTTGATCCCTTTATCTTTTCTAAACATTCTTCGGCTAAACCCACTTTTACACGTTCTCTTGCGACCTTGTGAACATCTTCTACCGTGAGTTTTTCACCATCTATAACTACCATCATCATATCTACACATGTTCAAGAAGTACTTTAAAATTCTGATTTACAATTCGATACCTTTTGACCCCTGATAATTACCCGAGCGTTCGTTATAGGATTCATCGCTCTCTTGTCCCAGTATATGAAAAACCATCTGTGCGAATGTTTCTCCTATAGGGATCTCGATTTCGTTTGTGGTGTTATATGCACTCAGTGTGAGGTTTCCTTCGAAACCTGCATCTATCATGCCGAATGATGCCAATACTCCCTTCCTAGCCCAGGTCGTCCTTATCCACAGCTCACCGGCTACATTTGAAGGGAATCTGACGTACTCTTTTGTTGAGACTGCGAACCAGGTCTTAGGAGGGATTTTTACTCTACCTTCCGATACTGGTTCTTCCCCCTTTACCGATATCTCTGAGATGGTAAGATCATATCCATTAGGGGTGAGGTTCTCTTCGTCGAAATTTCCTATATATAACATATCTTTTTCCAATAATTCTTCAATCTGTCCATCGGCTAAGATCATAGTATCATTTCTACCTGAATAGTGATGTTATCTGAATATTTAGAAGTTTTGAATAATTTCAATAATCGGAAATTCTAAATAAATGGATATATATGATATATTAATTCAAAGTTGAGCATATATGACTGATAAAGACGAAAGAGATGGTCCTCATAAATGTTCTGAAAGGTTGGATGAACTCCTCAAGAAGGATCCTGAAGAGTTAAAGAAAGTCTTACTTCATAGCTATGATCCCGATGAGAGGATAAAAGCTATCAAAACTATACAACAAGAAAACCTCAACGGTTATGCTAAAGTACTGAAAAAAGTAGCTCTATTGGACAGTACTCCACGAGTCAGATGGA
>PULU01000165.1 GCA_003551065.1 Thermoplasmata archaeon
GATGAAGAGATATCTAATATCGTAGTTGAAGAGGAGATATCTTTCCCATACATACCTACTTATCTTGCTTATAGAGAGCTTCCCGTATTGATGAAACTCGTCGAAAGATCCGATATGACCCCTGATGTTATACTGGTTGATGGAAACGGTATATTGCATCCAAATAGGATCGGACTGGCTTCCCATCTTGGTGTGGAGGTAGGGATCCCTACTGTTGGAGTAGCGAAGAGTAAATTATTGGGCAGATTGGATGGGGAAGTAACTCATGAAGAATCAGTTAAACAAGTTCTATATGATGATGAAATGCTAGGATACGCCTACTTAAGTAGCTCTCGCGCGAAGAACCCTATATATGTTTCTCCCGGACATAAAATATCCTTTGAAGCATCCTTAGATATTGTTAAAAAGTATTCCGAATACAAGATACCCCACCCTATAAGGAATGCACATATTACAGCCACAAATAGGAGGAAGAGCCATGGATAAGACACCGGTATTTTATCATAAAGATTACGTGAAATACGGATTTGGGGGATTACATCCCTTCGACCCAGAACGTTTTCCAAAGTTCGTTTCGATGATAGAGGTTGAAGAAGGTATGCATAAGGCCATGACCATCTTTGAATCACCGAGAGCAGAGGATGCCGATCTCACCCAGGTCCATACCCCGTCATATATCTCTAAGGTCGAGAGGATGGCTAAGATCGGTGGAAAAGTTTCACCGGACACACCTGTTACAAAAGACGCCCCTGAGGCAGCTAGAAGGATCGTAGGCGGTAGTTTAGAAGCTGCAAGAATTATAGACAGATATCAAACTGTGGTCAATTTTGGAGGACTTCATCATGCTGGTAGAGAAAAGGGAGAAGGTTTCTGCCTATTCAATGATGTGGCTATAGCTGCTCGATATCTAGTAGATCAAGGGAAAAAAGTCTGTATATTGGATACAGATGCTCATCAAGGTAATGGGACAATGGATATATTCTATGATGATCCTAGAGTGTTATTTATTTCGATACACCAGGACCCTATGACTCTTTATCCGGGAAGAGGTAACGTCCAAGAGATCGGTGTAGGAGATGGGGAGGGATACACCGTTAACATACCTTTACCCAGAGATTCGAATATATCTGAGTATCATTATAGTTTCAAAGAGGTTATCCAGCCTGTCGTCTTAGACTTTGAACCTGATGTCATAATAAGGAACGGTGGTTCCGATCCACATCATTCCGATTCTCTGACAGATCTAGCTTTGGATATGAGGGGATTAGAATACTTGGGTAGGACAACTAGTAAGATAGTGGAAAAGTCTGATTCGATGTATATCGATCTGATCCTATCTGGTTATGGTTCCAGGGTCCTGGACGGCTGGAGATCCATTGTAAAAGGAGTATTAGATCTAGATATCGATAGCCCCCCTGATAAAGAGATAGGCAGTTTAAAACAAGAACCTAAGAAAACACTTATAGATACTGTGGATAACTTAAAGAAGTTATTAGGCCCGTGGTGGGAATTTTAGCATCTGGATAAACTTTTTTCTGTTAAAAACTTGGCGGCACCGTTAGATATAAATAACACACCTTTGTAATGGGTGAATACATCAACCTTTGACCAGACGTGATGGGCAATCCTATAGGGATCCCACACTAAGCACGTCACGGTCAATGGAAATGAGCAGGAAGGTTACCCCTTCTGGTTTGGACGTACCTTATCCGTACGTTTAGTAGCTCATATTAGAATGAGGTGTACCTATGGTAGAAACGCATCATCCACGAAGAGGTTCTATGGGGTATTCCCCCAGAAAAAGAGCACCCAGTATGACGCCCAAGATCCGTTCTTGGCCGGAGATAGATGGAACAACAAAAGTGCAGGGTTTTCCAGGTTATAAAGCTGGTATGACACATGCATTTGTTGTCGATTATAGGCCAACAAGCACTACTTCTGGTCAGGAAGTCCGAATCCCTGTCACTGTAGTTGAAGTACCACCTGTGACAATTTGTGGCATAAGATTTTATCAAGAAACCCACGAAGGTCTAAAGACGATGGGAGAGGTCTGGGCTAAGAAAGTCGATAAATCGCTGAAGAAAAAATTACCGATCCCTAACAGTTACGATACAGAGAAGATGTGGGAGAAGATAGATGAAGATCTTGTAGACGAGGTCAGATTCATCGCACATACTCATCCTGAGATGGTTTCAGGGATACCTAAGAAAAAACCTGAGATTATGGAATTGAGGGTTGGTGGAGGAACCATACAGGAAAGGATCGACAAGGCCCGTGAAAAACTGGGCAAGGACTTAGAATTCTCTGAATTCGGTAAATCTGGAGATATGGTCGATGTATCGGCGATTACCAAAGGTAAGGGATTTCAGGGACATGTGAAAAGGTGGGGTGTAAAATTACTTTCTCACAAAAATAGTAAATCAAAAAGGAATATAGGAACTACAGGTGTATTTATACCAGGTTATATCCGTTCCACGGTTCCTCAGGCAGGTCAGATGGGATTCCATCAGAGAACCGAGTTGAATAAAAGAGTCCTGAAGACCGGCGACGATGGTTCTGAAATAACTCCGAGTGGAGGATTCTTAAAGTACGGAGAGGTCCAGAATTCCTACGTTCTTATTCACGGCACGATACCTGGACCGGCCAAGAGGTTGGTACTGATGAGAGATTCTGTACGTGATACCGGTGTGGAGGTTGAACAACCGAATCTTACCTACATATCGACGGAAAGCAAGCAGGGGGTATAATAGATGAAAACTAAGATTTATAATATAGATGGAAAAGAAAAGAATTCTTTTGACTTACCTTCTGCATTCTCGGAGGAGGTCCGACCTGATATAATAAAGAAGGCCGTCACGGCTGAACAAGCCAACAGAAGACAGGCTTATGGCCCTTCAAAAGAAGCGGGTATGAGGCATGCTACTGAATCCGTTGGTAAAGGCCAAGGGATGTCACGAGTACAGAGGCTTACCCAGTATGGTAATAGGGCAGCTGAATCACCTCCTAATGTAGGTGGTAGAAGAGCCCATCCCCCTAAACCAGAAAAGGTCAGGGATAAAAAGATGAATAAAAAAGAGAAAGCCAAAGCTCGAAGATCGGCCCTTGCGGCAACAGCTTATAAGGAGTTAGTCATCGGCCGTGGCCATAAGTTAGAAAAAGAGGATCTCAAGTTTCCTTTGATCGTGGAGAAGGGGATTGAAGATATAGAGAAAACAAAGGATGCTATCGATTTCTTAGAAAATCTTGGTGTGTATATTGATGTTGAGAGAGCAAAAGAGGGTAAAAAGATCAGGCCGGGTAAAGGTAAGAGGAGAGGTCGAAAATATAAGAAACCCGTAAGTATCTTATTGGTGCTCTCGGAAGGCAGCCCGGCAAAGAATGCATTTTCAAATCTACCTGGTGTTGCAGTAAAAAATCCAAATAATATCATGGTTGAAGACCTAGCACCCGGTGGGGATATCGGTAGATTGTCAATATTTAGTGAGGAAGCTCTTAAAGAGCTGGAGGATTGGTAAAGATGGCTGAATTCGATTCACCCCATAAAGTGATACTATATCCATATGTTACAGAAAAAACCATGGTCAAGATGGAAGAAGAGAATAAACTCGAATTCATTGTTTCTTTGAAATCAAATAAAAAACAGATAAAAGATGCTATCAAAGACCTATTTGAAGCAGATGTAGAAAAAGTAAATACCCGTATCGATCAACACGGCAAGAGGGCTACAGTGAAGTTTACAGAAGAACATTCTGCTGAAGAGATAGGTATGAGGATAGGTGTGTTCTGAGGTGGATAGACATGGGAAAAAGGATAATACCACAAAGAAGAGGAAAAGGATCACCGACTTACCGTTCACCGAGTCATAGGCATTTAGCTCAACCTGGTTATCCAAAGAATCAGGAGGTTCAAGGAGAGGTGGTGGATCTTCATCACGCTCCAGGAAGAACTGCTCCACTTGCAGAGGTAAGATTCGAAACTGGTGAAACCACATATATGGTTGCAAATCACGGATTAAAAGTAGGACAAACATTGGAGGTTGGTCCTGACGCTAAGATAAGGAAAGGGAACGTACTACCACTGGGGAAGATACCAGTAGGTATGTTCGTTTATAATATTGAAATCGAACCCTTAGACGGCGGAAAACTCGTTAAGTCAGCCGGTTCAAATGCTGTAATCATATCTCAAGGAAAAAAATATACGACGTTACGTTTACCATCAGATTCTTTTAAAAGTGTGGATAGGAGATGTAGAGCTACGGTAGGAATAGCTGCCGGTGGCGGTCATAAAGACAAGCCATTTGCTAAAGCAGGTAAACGAGTGAATGCTTACAGAAGTAAGGCGAAAAGACCAGGTAAGGTGCGCGGTATAGCGATGAACGCCGTAAATCATCCTCATGGTGGAGGAGACCACCAGCATGTTGGTGTGGGCTCTACAGTATCTGCCAACGCTCCACCAGGTCGAAAGGTAGGTAGACTTTCTTCAAAGAAGAAAAAGAAGAAAAAGAAGAAACAAACTAAAGAAAGGAGGAAGTAATCATGGCCAAGAAAAAATTATCAGCTAGAAAGAAGAAGGAATTCACCTATAGAGGTTATACACTAGATGAACTCAAATCTATGCCTCTTTCAGAGCTGAAGAAAGTTCTTCCTGCAAGGGCTAGGATATCCCTAAAAAGGGGTCTAAACGAGGAAGAAAAGAGATTCCTAGACAACCTCCAGAACAAAGATAAAGATGTTTATAGGACTCATAGGCGAGAAATGATCATAATGCCTCAATTCGTTGGTAAAAAGATAGCGGTATATAATGGACAGGAATTTAAAGAAGTTAAGATAGAACCTGAGATGATAGGACATTATTTAGGTGAATTTGCAATGACAAGAAAAAGAGTAGAACATTCTGGTCCCGGTGTAGGTGCAACCAGGTCTTCGAAATATATCCCATTGAAGTGAGGTGTGTAGAGAATGGGATATACTATGGATCCGGACCCCGAAACCACGGCTAAAGCGTATGGAAAAAATTTACAAATCTCTCCAAAAATGTCGGTAGAGGTTTGTAGGTTTGTTAGAGGTAAAGATGTGGATGTGGCAATAGAGATGTTAGAAGATGTCATAGAGAAAAGAAGAGCGGTTCCTTACAAAAGACATAATAAGCAGATAGCCCACCAAAAGGGTTCTGGACCTGGTGGCTATCCCAAGAAAGTAGCTGGTAAAATCAGGGACCTGTTGGAAGAAGCTAGATCTAATGCTGAGAGTAAAGGTTTGGATTCTGATGAGATGGAGATTTTGTCCATCTCAGCCCATCAAGGTGAAGTCATCCCTGGTTTTCAACCGAGAGCTTTCGGTAGGACTTCTCCTTCGGATAGGAAAACGACGAACGTTGAGGTTATTTTAAAGGAGAAGGAGGTATGACATTGGCTAGAGAAAAGAAGTTCATCCGGGAAAAGATGGATAGGGTCCTGTTAAAAGAGTTCTTGAAGGGACGGACGGAGAGGGCCGGTTTTGGAGGATGTGATGTATCGAGAACACCTATGGGTACTAGGATCACACTTCATATAGAGAGACCTTCATTAGTCATCGGACGGAAAGGACGCACTATAAGGAAGATCACTAGAGATGTCAAAGATAAATTTGGATTCGACAACCCTCAGATCGAAGTGCAGGAAGTTAAAGTTCCAGAACTCAATCCTCAGATAATGGCAGAGAAACTAGCTCAGTCTTTAGAAAGAGGATGGCATTTTAGAAGGGCTGGACATTCGACCGTAAGGAGGATCATGGATTCAGGAGCAAGGGGTTGCCAGATCATCCTATCTGGAAAGATAACCGGTCCTAGACATAGAGTCGAAAAATTCAAAGACGGGCATATCAAATATTGTGGTGAAGAAAAGAACAAATGGATGCGGGAAGGTTATTCAGCAGCTAAAGTCAAGTTAGGTATGATAGGAGTTACTGTCCAGATCATGGATCCAGAAGCTAAACTTCCGGATGAGATAGAGATAATACCGCCTTCAGTCGATGAAGAAGAAATTGAAGACTCAGGAGATGAAGTCCAAGAAGAAAAAGAAGAAACTCCTGATGAAAAAGAGGATACAGATGAATCCGAAGAGGTCCAAGATGAAATAGAAGAGATGGACATCAAGGAAGAATCGGAAGATGAAAAGGAAAAGGAAGACGACGGGGAGGATGATTGAATGCCGCTGTTAAAAACTTCAGATATCAGGGAGATGGATCGTTCCGAGATGGAAGAGAAGTTGGAAGAACTCAGAGATGAGTTGTTGCATGAGAAAGGACAGGCCGCCATGGGTGGTGCCCCAGAAAGTCCTGGAAGGATAAAAGCTATAAAAACTAATATATCAAGGATTCTCACAGTTATGAACGAAAATAAAAGATCAAAAGGAGGAGATTGATGCCGGAAAAAGTGTGCCCTACGTGTGGACTACCTGAAGAGATCTGCATATGCGAAGATATCGCTAGAGAACAGCAGGAGATAAGGATATACCTAGATACTAGAAGGTATGGTAAGAAAGTGACCATAGTTGACGGTATAGATGAAAGTGATATCGATATAGAAGAACTAGCAAGCGAACTTAAATCAAAGTGTGCCGCAGGAGGCACTACTAAGAAAGGACATATCGAACTCCAGGGTAATCATATCAATAAAGTTAAAGAATACCTGGAGGGAAAAGGATTCCCAGTGGAGACCGGATAAAATGAAGAAGTGTAATGGTAGTATATATCAGCAGGAACTGATCGGTTCGCATATAGAAGTGATAAATGCTGAACATAGTGGATATCTCGGACTTAAAGGTATCATTCTCGATGAAACGAAAAATACCTTCAATATATTAGATAGTACCAAAGAAACTGAAAAAATAGTTCCCAAAAAGGGTATCAAGTTTAAACTTAGAATTGATGATCATACATCTTTATTGAATGGGGATAAATTGAATTTTCGTCCCGAAGAAAGGATAAAAAGAGCAGGTTGATGATAATAATGTCAAAAGAAGAAGTACGTGATATCGGTGTGGATGTGCAGCCACCTGAAAATGTCTGTGACGATAAGAATTGTCCATTCCATGGAAACCTATCGGTTAGAGGCCAGGTTTTAAGAGGTACTGTGAAAAGTACTAAGACGGACGGCTCAGTCATAGTTAAAAAGGATTATTTACACTATATACCAAAATTTGAGCGATATGAGAAGAGGAGTAGTGATTATCCCACACATCTACCCAAGTGTATAGATGTCGAGGTCGGAGATAAAGTTAAAATCATGGAATGTCGACCTCTCAGTAAGAGTATATCGTTCGTACTTATCGATGGAGGTCGAGAAGAATGAAAGGTATCGCTGGAAGACAGACAAAGGGTCTACCAGTTGGCAGTAAATTGAAATGTATTGATAATACAGGGGCTAAAGAAGTCAGGACGGTGTCAGTGATAAATTATCATGGGGTTCACCGTAGATATCCTAAAGCAGGTGTTGGGGATATGTTAGTTGTCTCGGTTACGAAAGGTACTCCTGAGGTAAAAAGAGAGTTGAGTAGAGCTATCATAGTTAGACAAAAAAGGCCTTTTAGAAGATCTGATGGAACCATGGTAGAATTTGAGGATAATGCAGTAGTATTAACTCACGAAAACGGTGATACAAAAGGGTCTGAAATAAAAGGTCCTGTTGCTAGGGAAGCTGCTGAAAGATGGCCTAGGGTCGGAGCAACAGCTTCGATGATACTGTAGGTGATAACATGAGCAAAAAACCAAGAAAACAGAGAAAGGAAAGAGAGAACGCCCCTCATCATAAGAAAAGAAGGATAATGTCCTCTACATTATCTTCAGATCTTAAAGAGAAGTACGGTATCAGGAGTTTACCAGTGAGAAAGGGAGATGAGGTTGAGATCATGCGAGGTTCCTTCAAGGGTTTGACCAACAAGATCGCAGAGGTTGATAGGAGGAACGAGAAGGTGTATATAGAAAACGTCACAGTTCAGAAAGCAGACGAATCTAAAGAGCCATATGGTGTTCATCCCTCTAATCTGAGGATCGTAGAGCTTGATCTCTCTGATCCGTGGAGAAAAGAGAAGATACAGTCTATGAAGGAAGGTGAATAGATATGAAAAAACATACAAAAAGATATCAGGCATCAACAGAGAGATGGGGTATACCCACTAAAGAGAATTTCTGGGCACCTAAAACCAGACCTGGTGCACATCCAGAACACCGTAGTGTTCCTATAGTTGTACTAATCAGAGATATATTGAAGTTTGCTGAAACCTCGAGAGAAGCAAATTTTTTAGTAGCTGAAAATAAAGTCCTTTTAGATGGTGAGACGGTAAAAGATAAAAACATACCCGTAGGGCTCATGGATGTCATATCTATACCCGATCTTGATGAACACTATCGTATGCTTTTTGATCAGCATGGAAAGGTCCGTCTTTCCCCGATAAAAGAAGGGTCAGAGGGATGGAAACTTTCTAAGATAGAAAATAAGACAGTTATCGATAGTGGAAGATGTCAGTTGAATTTGCATGATGGGCGAAATATTATCGTCGATGACGCTGATGGATATAATACAAAAGATGTACTTAAGATCATGATTCCTGAGCAGAAAATAGTCGAAGTTTTCAAATTCGGTCAGGGAAACATGGCCTTGATAACCGGCGGTAAACATATCGGAGAATTAGGAACGATAGTAGAATACGAGATCGTTAAAGGACCACAACCTAATCTGGTACACTTCGAGAGTGGGATCACGACCATAGAAGAATATGTCTTTGTTGTCGGTAGGGATAAACCAGAGATAAAGATACCTGAGGTTGGTATATTATGAATGATGATAATCTGATGCGTAAACCGAGGATAGTCAAATGTGTCGTCAACATAGGTGTAGGCAGCGGTGGAGAACAACAGAGGAAAGCTAGAAAAGTTATCAAGATGATCACAGGCCAGGAACCAGTTGATACCATTTCAAAAACCACCAATGCGGAGCTTGGGATAAGGGAAGGTCAGACCATAGGTTGTAAAGTTACCCTTAGAGGTAAGAAAGCCTATGACTTTCTTAAAAAAGCGTTCTGGGTTACCAATGATAGAATACTCTTAGACAACTTTGATGAAAATGGCAATTTTTCTTTCGGTATAGACGACTATACAGATTTTGAAAATATGAAGTATGATCCAAACATAGGTATCTTCGGACTTGATATCTGTGTTGAACTTGCTCGTAAGGGCGAACGGATCAAGAGAAGAAGAAAGAAGAAGAGAAAGATCCCAGAACATCAGAAGTTGACCAAAGATGAGGCTATAGAATTTGTAGAGAAAGCCTTCGGAGTGGAGGCGATAGAATGAAACCGGATAAAGAATTTGGAAGGAAAGAAGGATGTAAGCGCTGCGGCAGAAAAAGAGGAATAATCAGAAGATATGGTCTCCATGTATGTCGCCAGTGCTTCAGGGAGATCGCAAAGGATCTCGGATTCGAGAAATATTCATGAGGTGATAAGTTATGAAACATGATCCACTCAATGATGCGTTATCAAAAATAAACAATGCTGAACACAGCGGTAAGATAGATTGTAAGATATCCCCTGCCTCAAAACTCATCGGTAGAGTACTTAAGGTTATGCAGGAGAGCGATTACTTAGAAAAATTCGAATATATAGAAGACGGTCGAGGGGGAGAATACAGAGTAAAATTGAAAGGAAATATCAACAAATGCAAAGTTGTAAAACCTAGATGGTCTTTAAAAACAGCTGAAATCGAAGATTACGAATCTAGATATCTTCCTGCACAGGGATTCGGTGTGTTGATACTCACGACAAATCAAGGAGTGCTTTCTCATGATGAAGCTAAGGAGAAAGGCGTTGGAGGTAAATTATTAGCTTATATTTATTGAGGTTGTTATTATGCCAATCGCAGCGAAATTAGAAGAGATTGTTGAGGTCCCGGATGAAGTTAACGTTGTACGCAATAAGGATGAGATCGAAGTATCTGGACCCAATGGCAAATTGATCAAAGAGTTCACAGATAAACGCATCGATATAGAAGTCGGTGAAGGGAAAATAGAACTTTCAGTCGATAATCCCTCAAAAAGAGAGAAGGCTTTATTGGGAACATATGCTTCGCACCTTAGGAATATGTTACAGGGTGCCCAAGAAGATTACGAGTATAAATTAAAGATAGTTTACTCCCACTTTCCGGTCAAAGTAAGATCTGAAGGAGATGAAGTCGTCATAGAGAATTTTGTTGGGGAAAGAAAACCTAGAAAGGCCCCTATTCTGGGCGACACAAAAGTAAACATCAAAGGCGATGAAATATCTGTCACTGGATACGACAAAGATATGGTAGCACAGACAGCTGCCAATATAGAATCTGCTACACGGATTAGAAAGAGAGATTCTAGGGTTTTCCAGGATGGGATATATATTGTCGAAAAGGCAGGTAAATCATTGAAATAGGTGAGTTATCATGGAAGAAAATGAGAATAATGATTACGAAGTAAAAAAGAAACCTGAACTTGATGAGGAAACAGAAGAACTTCTTGAAAAAAGAAAGAAGATCAAGGGTAGAAGACCTAAATTTTCCAGGCAGGAATGGTTCAGGTATAATAAGATTGACCGGGATACATGGAGAAAACCTAAAGGATTACATTCCAAGATGAGACATAATCTAAAATACAGACCTAACGTAGCAAATATTGGATACAGGTCTCCTAAAAACGTCAGGGGTCTACATCCTTCTGGTTTTGAGGATGTACTAGTTCACAATGTTGATGATCTCGAAGGTCTAGATCCGGACACTCAGGCAATTAGGATAGCTCATGGTGTTGGAATGAAGAAAAGGATCGATATCGAGAACAAGGCTGATGAGATGGATTTAAGAGTACTCAATAGGATATAAGGTGTTATCAATGGATATAAAATATCAGAAACGACTCGCAGCTGACATATTGAAGTGTGGTAAAGACAGGGTTTGGGTAGATGACACGATGTTGGACGAAGTCGTTGAAGCTATCACACGTGAAGAAGTTAGACATCTAATAGACAACGATGTTATTCAGAAAAAACCGGTTAAGGGGAATTCTAGAGGTAGACATAGATACAAGAAAGAGCAAAAAAGGAAGGGTCGAAGAAGTGGACACGGTAAAAGAAAAGGTAAAAAGACCGCTAGGGAACCATCAAAACAGAACTGGACAAAGAGGATACGTTCTATAAGGAGAGAACTCAAGTATCTCAGGGACGAGGGCTACATCGACCGCACTACTTACAGAAAGTTTTACAAAAAAGCAAAAGGTGGTACTTTTACAGACAAATCCGATATGCTTCTTCATCTTAAGATGGAAGGCGATCTAGAAGAGGATTACGAACACCCGGAGGAGGATAACGATGGCTGAAGGACCAACACATAGGATGCCTTTGAAAAGAAGACAAGAAGGGAAAACGGATTACAGACAAAGATTGAGATTGTTAAAATCAGGTAAAACCAGAGCTGTTGTAAGGGTCTCCAACAATAGGATAATCGTACAATTCACAGATTATCACGAGGATGGAGATATCGTAAGGACCAGCGTAGATAGTACTCATATTGAGAGATATGGTTGGGATGGTCACGGATCAAATCTACCATGTGCTTATCTTGTGGGTTATCTGGCAGGTAAGAAGGCTATAAAAGAAAACATCGATGAGGCGATCCTCGATATAGGGTTGAACATACCTAAAAAGGGAGGTAAGATATTCTCTGCTTTGAACGGTATCGTTGATTCAGGCGTTCATATACCCCATGATCCAGATATATTACCTTCAGAAGATAGAAAGCAAGGAAAACATATTAACGAAGAGACGGTAGAGAATTTTAATGAAGTTAAAGAAAAACTGGAGGAATTATAATGCCAGGTTGGGAACCGAAAACACGATTGGGTAAGATGGTAAAGCGAGGAGAGATCACCAGCATGGGTGAAGCTCTCGATACTAGGCTTCCTATAAGGGAATCCGAGATAGTTGATGCTCTTTTACCTAATCTAGATGATGACGTATTGGATGTAAACATGGTCCAGCGTATGTCCGATTCAGGAAGAAGAGTTAGATTTACAGTGGCATCCGTTGTAGGTAACCATGATGGATATGTAGGACTAGGAACTGCTAAAGGCAAAGAAGTGGGTCCAACTATAAGGAAGAGTATAGATAACGCCAAATTGAACATCGTAAGGATCAGACGAGGCGATGGGTCATGGCAGTGTGGATGTGGTCAGCCCCATACTATCCCTTTCAGAGTAACAGGAAAATCCGGTTCAGTCTGGATCGAACTATTCCCTGCTCCAAGTGGTATAGGTCTTGCCGTTGGAGATACAGCTAAATCGATACTTTTACGGGCGGGAGTAGAAGATGTTTGGGGTTTCTCAAAAGGACAAACCCGGACAACGGTGAATTACGCTAAGGCAGTTTTCGATGCTATGAAGAAGACAGCTGAGATGAGAGTGACCTCAACCCAGGCCAAAGAACTTGGTATAGTCGAGGGTATACAGGGAAACATGAAAAGTGGTGATGAATGATGACTTTTGCAGTTATCAGGATAAGGAGTCCGATGAGGAAGTCTAGGAAGATAGAGGATACCCTTAATTCATTAAGATTGGATAAGGTGAACCACTGTACAATATTACCTCAAAACAAAATCACTAAAGGTATGTTGACCCGTGTCAAAGATGTCGTTACCTGGGGCGAGATCGATGAAAGTACATTAAAGTCTATGTTGTTAGATAGTTCAAATCTTAAAGAAGAATTGACGGATGAATACTTATCAAAAAATACTGAATATGAATCTATCGATACTTTTGTTGAAGGAATTATAGAAGATGATACTTCATTAGAAGATGTTCCCGGTTTAGAAAATCGTTTTAGACTTCATCCACCACGTAGTGGTTTCAGAGGAGTGAAAAAACCCTACCGTACGGGAGGCTCATTGGGGTACCGGGGAAAAGATATAAATAATTTGATCGGAAAGATGCTTGATGGAAATACAAATGATTGAATGGTGGTATCATGGGTAAAAAGAAGAAAAAGAAGAACAGGGGTTCAAGGACTCACGGACGAGGAATCAAAGGAGGTAGAGGTGCAGGAGAACGAGGGGGCAGAGGTAAAGCCGGACTCCAGAAACACAAGTGGAAGTCTATCGTAAAAGAAGATAAAGATTATTTTGGACCTAAAGGGTTCTCTAGACCACAAGGCTTGGTCGAAGAGAAAGAAGTCATCAATATATACCAGGTAGAACAGCTTATTGATGACCTGATCGAGGATGGATACGCATCTAAAAAAGGGTCTCGTTATGAGATAGATCTGGGCAAAGCGGGTTATGACAAGTTATTGAGTAGAGGTAAAGCTCGTTTCCAGATGGATATAAAGGTCCCATCCACCAGTGAAAGGGCCCAAAGGAAAATAGAAGAGGCTGGTGGGCAAGTAATAATCAAAGAAAATTAAGGAGAGATTAGAAGATGGCCGAGGACGAGAAAAAGAGCCGGTTGTATAAACTCAAACCTCTCGTGGACAGGATGCCCGCGGTAAAACAACCTGAGGGGCATGTTCACTTCCGAAGAAAATTGATCTGGACCATCTTGATATTGGTCGTTTATTTTGCAATGACCAATATTGTGGTTTATGGTTTAGATCCAGCCCAGACTATGGACTTATTCGAACAGTTCAGGGCAATATTTGCGGGAGAATCTGGTTCTATCGTACACCTCGGCATCATGCCTATCGTTAATGCATCTATCGTCATGCAGTTGTTCCAAGGAGCAGATATAATAGATTTGGATATGAAGGATCCCGACGATAAAGCGGTTTATCAGAACACACAAAAGTTCCTGGTGATCGTGATGATACTTATATCCGCTATACCTCAGGTTTATGGTTTCCTGGTACCTGGTTCCGGCTTCATCGATATGTTGGACGGAGTCGTTAGTGGGCAGGGACTTTTGTTAGCGAGGATATTGATCATACTTCAGCTGACAATCGGTTGTTATCTATTATTCCTCATGGACGAGGTAGTTTCGAAATGGGGTATAGGCAGCGGTATCAGCTTATTCATCGTTGCTGGTGTATCCCAAGGCCTATTCACAGGTATATTCAATTGGGCTCCAGCACCCGGTGGGGATGGAGTTACACCCGTAGGTGCTATACCCAGAACCATACATACTCTTCAGCACTCTTCAGCAGGAGAACTGGTAGGTGGTGGTATCGAGGGATTGCTTTTACAACCACCCAATGCTTTGATCACCCTCCCGACTACGATACTGATATTTGTGATTGTAGCATACGTTCAGTCTTCCCGTGTAGAACTTCCGTTAGCCCACGGAAGAGCAAGAGGAGCTAGGGGAAGGTACCCATTGAAATTGATCTATGCATCTGTGATACCGATCATACTTGCCCACGCTCTTTTAGCCAATGTCAATCTGTTTTCCATGTTGTTCTATACCCATGAGACATTCCAGAATTTTCCGTTATTAGGTGGCCAAGCTTGGCTAGGTGTGTTCCAACCAGGCCATACCGAACCAGTTTCAGGTTTTGTATGGTATATCTCCGATGTTAGAGGACTTGGAGAGTGGCTGCTGCCGCTATTATCAAATGATTATTTACGGATGATGTCCCCTGAAGGGGTAGCTTGGACGTATAGTCGTTTGCAGATAGTAGCTAGAGTCATCGGTAATTTCTTATTCCTGACGGTATTCTGTATATTATTCTCAATATTCTGGGTAAAGACCACTAATATGGATGCCGAATCAGTTGCGGAACAGATCCAGGACAGTGGTATGCAGATACCTGGTTTCAGAAGGGACCCGAGAGTGTTGCAGAAGGTTTTGAAAAGATATATACCTGCAATCACCATCTTCAGTGGTTTCTTTATAGGCGCACTAGCTGCTGGTGCGAATCTACTCGGGACCGTTGGGGATGCTGGAGGTGTCAGTCTTTTCCTAGCTATCAGCATCTTAACAGAGTTATATGAACAGATGGGTAAAGAACAGATGATGGAGATGCATCCGATGCTCAGAGATTTCTTTGGAAGTCAATGACGTGCATCTTCTATGAAAGGTGTTTAAATGTCTGAAGAAGATGATGACGAAATAAAAGGAGATGAGTTAGATGAACAACAAGGGAGTTCTAAACCTTTGTTCAGTTTAAGAAGGTTCATTTATATTTTCTTCGGGCTCTTGGCACTGATGGTGATGTTCGATGAGGGTCTTAGAGATCAGATGGCTGAAATGTTAGGTGTAGTATTGTATCCCCTAGTGGGATTTGGCGGGCAGTATCCTATATTGAGTTTGATGGGTGCAGGTATCATAATGGTGACCTTTTCCACAATCGTCAGGCACTTCTTCATGGATTGGATCGAGATGGCAGAGAACCAGAAGAAATCATCTGCATTTCAGAAAGAGTTGATGGAAGCTAAAAAGGCCAATCAAACCACCAAAGTCAAGAAGATGGAGAAGATACAACCTGAGATGTCCAAACTCCAGATGAAATCGTTCAAGCCACAATTAAAGTCCATGGCAATCACCATGATAGTCGTGATCACCATATTTGGATGGTGTTGGATGTTCTTGGAAGATCTATCCAATGTAACTTACACGGTCCCTTGGGCGTTTAGTGCTACACTGACGGACCAAATAGCTGATTGGTGTTTCATGCCATTCCCTCAATGGATTGCAGTAAAGATGCTCATAACATTACCTTTCACTCAGATCCTGATGGTTACGTTAAAGATGTTTGATTTTAAAAAACGTCTTAAGGAGGGAGAAACGTAACTGATTTTGATATGTTTAATGAAACGATAATCAGTATAAGCGGTCTACCAGGTAGTGGTACGACTACTGCAGCAAAGAAACTGAGTGAAATGACGGGTATGGACATCATCTCAACTGGTGAGATATTTAGGGAGTTAGCTAAAGAGAAAGGTTATACTGTTGAAGAATTTGGAATAGTTGCTGAGAAGGACAAAGAGATCGATCTTGAACTAGATGATAGAATGATCGAAAAAGCACAACCGGGAAATATAATGGAAGGGAGATTGACCGGACAGATGTTAAATCGATCGTCGAAGGGTGCTTTCAAGGTCTGGATAGAGGCCGATAAAGATGTTCGTCTAAAAAGGATCGCTGAACGAGAAGGTATGAGCTTGAAAAAAACAAAGGAATTGGTCGATCAACGGGAAAAGAGTGAAAGGAAGAGATATATAGATTATTACGGTATTGACCTTTTAGATAAAAAAATTTATGATCTGGTGATAGACTCAGGTAAAAATACACCTGAAGAGATCGCTTCAAAAATTATAGAAGGGGTTCGTGATGGACCATATTAGAGAGGAGAATAATACCATATCTGGATGGGGGAAGTATCCTCATGAGAGGAGTATAGAAGAGAATATCGATAGATCTTTAGTGATAATCGATAAACCTTCAGGTCCTACTAGTCACCAAGTTTCTGCATGGGTTCAAGAACTTTTTGGGATGAAAGCAGGTCACAGCGGAACACTTGATCCTAATGTTACAGGTGTTCTACCTATGGGTTTGGGTCATTCTGTCAGGGTCATCGATCTACTTCACGAGTTACCTAAAGAATACGTAGCTGCCCTCCATCTGCATAGCAGAGCGAACCTAAATAGATTTAAAGAAGTTCTTAAAGAATTCGAAGGTAAGATATATCAAACACCTCCGCTGAGATCTGGTGTTAAAAGGGAAAGAAGAGTTAGAGAGATATTCAGTATAGAACTTTTAGAGAATAAAGGTAGAGACTTCTTGATCCATGTTCGTTGTGAGTCTGGAACATATATCAGGACATTATGTAAGGATATCGGTAAGGCTTTGGGCACTAATGCACACATGATGGATCTCCGCAGGATAAATTCTGGAGGTTTTACAGAGGAGGAGTGTCAAATACTTCAGGACGTCAGAGATGCCGTGGTTTGTTACCAGGATGGTGATGAAAGTGAGCTCAAAGATATGCTACTGAACTACGAAAGAGCCTTAGATGTTTATCCAAAATTGATGGTCAAGGACACTGCAGCTGGATCATTGCTTAATGGTGCAGATCTAGCAGTACCTGGGATCATGCAGATGGATGATTTTAAAGAAGGTGATATCGTTTCCATGATATCTCCAAAAGAGGAGGGGATTGCCATCGGAAAAGCAGTTTACAGTGCGGAGAAGATAATGGACTTGGAAAAAGGTCTTGTAGTAAAAACCACAAGGGTCTTTCACCCGGTAGGCGAGTATCCTCAGCGATGGAAATGAGTTATATATCACTTTGCTATCAACTATAATCGCTGTTATGATGTGCCGAGATAGCTCAGTCTGGTAAGGCGCGAGATTGGAGATCTCGTGGTGCTTTGCACCTCGGGGGTTCGAATCCCTCTCTCGGCGCTTTTATTCTTATATAAATTCTTTAGCACTCTCTTTTCTCTTATCGAAAGTAGAGTGATCCTTAGGAAAATTTTATTACTTCATAATAGATAGTAAATCGTAATGGGAGAAGAGAAAGAAGACTTGAAGAAGGAGATCGAATCTCTAAAGAGCCAGATCAATACAATGCAGGGGATGATGGAGAATCTCATGAATATGCATAAAAATGTTCTAAATAAGGTTTCTACTGATTCAGGTATAGAAAAGCGCTACCTTAAAATGCTCTCACTTTATCAGCGCTTCGGAAAGATATCTCCTTCGATTATACCTGGTATCGATGACCCGATCTCCGAGAGTATAGTCGAGATCCTTTTAGATGCAAAAAGTGCTAACATCACTCAGATAACTGAAAGGATGCGTCATAGTAAAGGTTCCGCCTCACGACATACAGTACGAAACAGGCTTAAAAAACTGGAAAAAAAAGGTATAGTAAAAAAACAGGATGGCGGGAAGGGTAAAACGTACATACTAACTGACAAAGTTATCGATAAATGGATAGAATTGCTCGGCATCAAGAAATA
>PULU01000115.1 GCA_003551065.1 Thermoplasmata archaeon
GCCATGCGCAAAAACGTCCTCTCGAAATGTTACGGTGGAGACATCACCCGCAAGAAAAAGCTTCTTGAAAAACAAAAAGCGGGGAAAAAACGCATGAAAAGCGTCGGCAAAGTCGAAGTTCCGCAAGAAGCTTTCCTCTCCGTATTATCCCTAGACGACGAATGATGGAGGAGCACAATGAAGAAGCGTTTCCGACACGTACTCACATTCTTTTTGCTGAAGCCTTTTTTCCGCTTGTTTTTCAAGCTGCGCTACAACCACAGCGCGGAACGTTTCAAACCGCAAAAAGACCTCAAGGGACCGTATTTGATCCTAGCCAACCACGTGATGGATGTGGATCCGTTTTTGGTTGCGCTTAGCGTCAAAGGTCCCGTTTTTTACGTCGCTTCCGATATGATTTTTTCCATCAGGTTTTGGTCGTATTTCCTAAAAAAACTCGTCTCTCCTATCCCGAAAACCAAATACCGCTCGGACACCGAAACCATCCGCGACATCATCCGCATGGTGAGAAGCGGCGGAAACATCGGCGTCTTTCCCGAAGGGAACGCAACTTTTTCCGGAGAGCTCATGGAGATTCCGGGGGCCATCGCCAAGCTGGTCAAGTTTTTGAAGGTGCCCGTCCTGTTTTACACAATCGAGGGCGGCTATCTGACCAACCCCCGTTGGGGCAAGGGCGTTCGAAAGGGCAAAATGCGCGGTCGCGTCAAAAGGGTCATGACCCAAGACGAATACGCCTCGTTATCCGTTCAGGAATTGAACCGGGTCATTGAAGAGGAACTGACCGTCGACGAGTACGAATACGCGACAACCCGCAATCTTCATTTCCGCGGGAAAAAGCGGGCCGAACACTTAGAAAGCGCATTTTTCATGTGCCCATCCTGCGGCCGTTATGAAACCTTGTACAGCGAAAAACACACCGTGTATTGCAGCGAATGCGGTTTTCAGGCGCGTTACACCACGCAAGGCACGTTTGACGCTGTCAAAGGCGATATGCCCTATGCGCGAACGCCCGCTTGGTACGAAGCCCAAAAGGAGTCGTTGAAACGCTATGTGGCAAACGCCGACGGGGAACTTTTCGCCGACGAAGAAGAACGCGTTCTTCACGTCGAACGTTCCATCCGCAAAACCTTCATCGGGGAAGCGACAATCCGGCTCTTTGCGGACAAAGTGCGTTTCGAATTCGATGACCGAAGCGAAGAATGGCCGATCATGCACATCGACGCCGCCGTCCAGCAAAGAAACAAGCTCATCTTGTACAACCAAAACGAAGCGAAGACCTATTATCTTTTGAATCGGGAAAAACGCAATGCGCTCAAATACGTTTTAACCATCGAGGCTTTACAAAAAAAGGAGAGGTAGTCTATGGATTTCCGCGAATTCATTATGTGGGAAGGCATGATGCACTTCGGCGTTTTGGCGGTGCTGCTTTTGTTCGCCAACACCTTGCGCCGCAAAATACCGATTTTCCGTCGTTCTTTGTTGCCCACCGCCGTCATCGCCGGCTTCATCGGATTGGTTTTCAAAGAAACGATTTATAGCCGCATCGTCGAACCTGACCAGCTTGAAAGCACCAATCTCTTTTTGGCGATCATCACCTATCATTCGATCGCGCTCGGATTCATCGCGCTCGGTCTCAAGGTGCATGAGAAACTCACCGTGCAATCGAAAACCTCTCGCAGTTTTTTCAGCGGGCTCGTCATCGTTTCGACATATCTATTGCAAGGGCTTGTCGGCCTTTCCATCACCGTTCTTTTATCGTATACGCTCTTTCCGGAGCTCTTTCAATCGGCGGGCATGCTCGTGCCGCTCGGTTTTGGACAAGGCCCGGGACAAGCGCTGAACATCGGGGGCGTCTACCAAATCAGCCACGGCTTTGTCGGCGGCGCGTCTTTCGGGCTTTCAATCGCGTCGTTTGGATTCATTTGGGCTTCTGTGGCCGGCGTGATTTATTTGAACATCATGCGCAAAAAAGGCATTCTTTCACGTAGTCCCGAACAACGGGCCAAACACGTGAGCAATCAAGAGATCGAATCGCCCGATGAAATCCCCGTAGCCGAATCGATCGACAAATTCACCGTGCAGATCGCGCTCGTCCTCGTGGTGTATTTCTTTACCTACGTGTTCATCTACACCAGCAATTATTTCCTCGAAAGAGGCGCCTTGGGCGATTTCGGGCTTGAAACCGTGCGTCCGCTCATCTGGGGGTTCAATTTCATCTTCGGCATGCTTTTTGCGATACTCGCCAAAAAGCTTTTCCTTTGGCTTCGCAAAGTGAAACTCATGACCAGGCAGTACCCGAACAACTACATGTTGAACCGAATCGCCGGGTTGGTGTTCGATTTCATGATCGTCTCGGCCATCTCCGCGATCACCATCGAACATTTGCGCTACCTTTGGATTCCGTTTTTCATTTTGGTCATCACCGTCGGAATCATGACCGTCTTTTACGTCCGTTTCATCTGCAAGCGGGTGTATCCCGAATATCCGCTTGCGGCGACGATGGGCATGTTCGGCATGCTTACCGGAACCGCGAGTACCGGTGTCATCTTGCTTCGCGAGGTGGACCCAAACTTCAAAACGCCGGCGGCCAACGACATGGTTGTAGGCTCCTCAACCGCGATTCTCTTCGGGTTCCCGATATTGTTGCTTGTGGGCCTTGCGCCCATCTCGCCCTTTCACACGCTGCTTACGCTTGGCATCATCGCCTTTTTGAGCGCCGTAGCCGTCACCATCCTTGTTAAGCTGAACCCTGCGCCAAGCGCAAACTGACGCATGAAGCGTCGCGCTTAGCGCCAAACGGATTTCATGATAGTATGGAAGTGAAACCATGGAAGGCCTTTATGTCCACATTCCCTTTTGCAAAACCATATGCGCCTATTGCGATTTTGTCAAGGAAGCGGCGAAACCGCAGAAACAACGCGTCTACGTTGAAGCGCTAAAAAAAGAGCTCTTTGAAAGAAGCGACAAGTTCGCTTCTTTGAAGACCGTCTACATCGGCGGCGGCACGCCGAGCCATCTTGAGGTTTTTGACTTTGAAGAGGTTTTGCGCGCTTTGCGCAAGCGCGTTCCTCAAGCCTTAGATGAATTCAGCGTCGAATGCAACCCCGAAGACGTTCGACCCGAGTTGCTTGAAACGTTGAAGAAATACGGAGTCGACCGCATTTCCTTGGGTGTTCAGACTTTCAAGGAAAGCCATCTGCGCCTGCTGAACCGCACGCATGGGCCAAAAGACGTCGAAAACGCCGTGAAACGTTTGCGCTGGCACGGTTTTGACAACGTCAACGTCGACATGATGTTCGCCATTCCTGGTCAAACGTTGCGCGAGGTCGAAGAGGATTTGGCGAGGGTTTTGGCTTTGGACGTGGAGCATGTGTCTTACTATAGTTTGATTCTTGAGGAAAACACCCGCTTTCATCGCCTTTATGAGCGGGGCGAACTATCGCTTGTCGACGAAGAAACGGAAGGCACGATGTATGAGACGGTCATCGACACGTTGTCCGATGCAGGCTACACGCACTACGAGATCAGCAACTTTGCCAAAAACGGCAAAGAGTGCCGCCATAATCTGGCCATTTGGAAAGACGGCGATTATGGCGGCGTCGGTGCGGGAGCCCACGGCAAGCATGACGGACATCGCCGGCACAACCCGGAGAGAGTGCGCGATTACACAAACGCTTTGCAACGCGGCGAGGATTGCTGCGAAATCTATCCTTACGAAGCGAAACGCGACACGCTTTTGATGGGGTTGCGCTTGTTAAAAGGCATTGATCTCGACGAGTTCGCTTCCCGGTTTCAAACCGACCTTTTCAAAGAATACCCCGAACTTTCGAAAATGATCGAAAAAGGGCTTTTGAAAGTAGAAGACCGCCGCTTGTCGTTTACTCGCAAAGGGCTTTTGCTTGGCAACGAAGTCTTTATGATTCTTTAGGAGGGCTGCGCATGCTCAAACAATTGCTAAAAGAGTACGAATACGAGCTCAAGGCCTCCTCGCATTTGAGCAAAAACTCTATCGGCGCCTATCTCGCCGATTTGCGTGATTACATCGAGTATTTGGCCAAAAAAGACATCACCGAAGCGACCGACATCGACAAGCACACGGTCAAACAATACATGATGGCGTTGCGCAAACGTCACGCTTCGGCGAGTACGGTGTCGAGAAAATTGAGCGCCTTGAAGGCCTTTCATCAGTTTTTGCTCGACGAAAAAATCGTTAAAGAAAACGTCTTGCTTCACGTGCGCCGCCCCAAACAACAAAAAAAGCTCCCCGACATTTTAAGCGTCGAAGAATTAGAAGCGCTGCTTAAAAAGACTGAAGGAGATACGCCTCTTTCACAGCGCAATCGAGCCATGGTTGAACTACTCTATGGAAGCGGACTTCGCATCGGCGAACTGCTCGCCTTAGAGACGAACGACTTGCACATCAACCAAGGTTTCATCAACGTGAGCGGAAAAGGGGACAAAGAGCGCATCGTCCCAATCGGCAGCGAAGCCGCCTCCGCCCTCAAGCGCTATTTGGAAAGCGGTCGTTTGAAACTCTCCAAAGCGCCCGTACCCAACGTTTTTTTGAACAAAGCCGGAAAGCCCATGAGCCGCGTCGGCTTTTACAAGATTTTAAAAAACTTGGCGCGCGAGGCCGGCATCGAGAAAAACGTTTCCCCCCACACTTTGCGGCATTCTTTCGCCTCCCATCTCTTAGAGGCCGGCGTCGATTTGCGCTATGTGCAAGAAATGCTTGGCCACGCCGACGTTTCTACCACCGAACTTTACACCCACATCAACAAAAAACAACTCATTGCGGTGTACGACAAATACCATCCGCATGCCAAAAGGAGCGATTAGATGTACAAAAGAACCTTCGTGATAGTGATCGACAGTGTCGGTGTCGGCGCGATGCCCGACGCGGCCGAATACGGCGATGAAGGCGCAAACACGTTGCGCAACACCGCCCTTGCAACCGGCGGAATCAGCTTGCCCAACATGGAAGCTTTAGGACTGGGCCGCATCGCCGAGATTCCCGGCGTGAAGCCTGTGGAAAACCCAATCGGCTACCACACCCGCATGAAAGAACTCAGTTACGGAAAAGACACGATGACCGGACACTGGGAACTGATGGGGCTTAAAGTCACCGAACCCTTTCAAACCTTTACCGAAACCGGCTTTCCAAACGAACTGATTGAGGAATTGGAAAAAAGGACGGGGCGCAACATTGTCGGCAACAAAGCCGCAAGCGGCACCGTCATTTTGGACGAACTCGGCGAACACCAGCTTGAAACCGGCGATTTGATCGTCTACACCTCCGCCGACAGCGTCTTGCAAATCGCCGCCCACGAAGAAAAGGTGGGGCTAAAAGCCCTTTATGAAGCGTGCGAAATCGCAAGAGAGCTGACCATGGACGAACCCTACAAAATCGGACGTGTCATCGCAAGACCCTTCAAAGGGGAGAAGAAAGGCGCCTTCAAACGCACCGCGAATCGCAAGGATTATGCGCTTAAGCCTTACGACAAAACGACGCTCAATCATCTGCAAGAAGCGGGGTTTGACGTCGTCGGTTTTGGAAAAATCGACGACATCTACGACGGCGAAGGCATCAGCGAATCCCACAAACAAGCCGACAACGTCGAGGGCATGGAAAATTTTATCGCCTACGCCGACCGACAATTCAAGGGGCTTGCCTATTTGAACCTCGTCGATTTCGACGCGAAATACGGACACCGTCGCGACCCTGAAGGCTACAAGAACGCCCTTGAGACTTTCGACGGCCAGTTGAAAGAGTTGATGGACAAACTCAAACCGACGGACTTGCTCATCGTCACCGCCGATCACGGCAACGATCCGACCCATGAAGGCACGGACCACACCCGGGAATACGTTCCTTTGTTGGTTTATGGTCCGAATTTGCAAGGCGGCGAACTTTCCGAACGGCAATCTTTCGCCGATCTTGCCGCGACGCTTGCGGAAAATTTCGGCGTCAAGCGCCCTCAATATGGTGAAAGTTTCTTACAATCGCTCAAATGAACGCCATAAAAAAACTGCATCCTTCTTACAAGGGTGCAGTTTTTGTTAGCCTTTGTATTTGCCTTTCAAACGCTTGATGGCCTTGCGCTTTTCCACCATGATTTCGCGTCTGGCCTTCCATTCCTTTTTGCGTTGCGAATAGGAGGTCTTTTTGACGAAGGACGAGTATTGCCTGAAGGTCGGGCGGATGTGCGAATCGAGCGTTTTTTTCATGGAGTCTAGGCGCTCGCGGCGGGTTTTGAGTTCGTTTTCGAGGTGCGTTTTTTGTTTGTCCCGCGTGTCGGCTTGTTGTTTTTGGAGGGCTTTGATTTGCGCGGTGAGTTCTTTTTTCAGCTTGTCCTTGTCGGTTTCGACCACTAGGGTTTCATAGGTTTTGGCGACGTTTTCGGTCTTTTCAAGGAAGGCGTTTTCTTCGTTTTCGAGGGCTTCGAGTTTTTTCTCGAGTTTTTGGTTTTCCTTGTCGACCCTTTCTTGGTGGGCTTCTTTGAGGTTTTCTTTTTCCGTTTCAAGCTGGCGGCGTTCGGGGTTCGTGCTTTCTTGTTTTTGGAGTTTGTCGAGTTTCGCGTTTAAGTCCTTGAGTTTTTGTTTGGGTTTCTCCACCTTTTCCTCGTAGAGTTCCTTCGCTTCTTCGAGAGCTTCGTCAAGGCGCGTTTGGGCCGTTTTGGAGGCTTCACTTTCGATGTAGGGGGCGAGGGTGTTTGAAGCGGAGTCTTTGTCTTTGAACTGCGCGAGCTTTTCTTCGCTGCTTTCAAGCATGCTTTCGAAGGTGGAAACCGAGCGTTCTTTCAGCCTTTTTGCGTCTTCGCGCGCTTTTTCGGCGCGTTCTTTGGCGGCTTTGATTTGTTTGCGGTATCTTTGGACGTAGGCGTCGGCGTCCTCTTTTTCCTTGATATCCGCGATTTGGGTGTTGTATTTATCCTTGATGCTTTGTTCTTGTTCTTCGAGGCGCCTGCGATCTTTTTCGTCTGTGAAAAGGGCTTTGCGGTAGGCGAGATCTTCGAGTTTGTCGTCGCGGGCTTGTTCTAAGTCGCGGATTTCGATTTGGTATTGCTGGCGGTGGGCGCTTAGTTTCTCTTCGGCGTATTCGAGTTCTTTTTCCAAAGAGCGTTCGACGTTTTCCAGGCGCAGTTCGTATTCGCTTTCGGCGAATTGGATTTGTTGTTTGGCGAATTGGATTTGGCTTTCGATGGTGGTTGAGACCATCGCTTCGTTGACGCCCTTGCCGATGTTCAAACGGTCGGTTTGAGCCTTGGTCAGGTTCATTTCGTTGTCGTAAAGTGACTGAATCTTTAAAACTTGCAGTTCGTATTCTTTGTCGGCCAGTTCAATGAGGGCTTGTTGGTAGATTTTGTCGCTTTGGGTTTGTTCCTCGTCGCTCAGGCGCTTGACGACGGAAGATTTGTCGGCGTCGGTGATCCGTTTTTCAAGGTCGTAGAGCTTTTGGTGGTATTCGACGTTTTCGGCGTGCATTTTCAGGGCGTGGTTGATTTTCGCGCCGGTTTTTTTCAGGCCGAAATGCTTGAGGCGTATTTGCTTGGCGAGTTCTAGTTCGCTTTTTTTGAGTTTGCGCTTCAAGGGGGTGAGTTGGTCTAAGAGGGCGAGTTCGGTTTTCAAAAACGCTTCGTGTTTGTCGGAAAGCAGATCGTGAAGGGCTTTGATGAAGTTCATGGTTTCGTGCATGAACGTTTCGAAGGCGGCGAGTTTCTCCTTCATGACGCCGATGTAGCGTTCGTTGAAGAGGAGGTCTTCGCCAAGCGCTTTCTTGTCTTCACGGAGTTTGAAGAGTTCGTGGGAATCTTGGTATTGGATGGTTTCCTTTTGCTTTTCGAAGCGGAGGCGGTAGAGCTTGTTCAAATGTTCGCGTTCGATTTTGAAACGCTTGCGGTAAAGTTTTTCTTTGGCGGGCTTGAGTTGTTTTTTCGCTTTGCGCTCCAATTTCTCCTCAAAGAGGTTGAGGTTGGATTTTTCTTTGCGTTCGTAGGCTTTGAACAGTTGTTTGAGCCTTTTTTCGTCGTTGGCTTTTTCGGCCTTGATGATGTCGATGCGCAAATCTCTCAAGTCTTTTTGAAGGGACTCTTTCAAAGTGGCCTCTTTTGCAAGGCGTTTTTTGTGTTTGTTTTTGAGTTTCTCCAAAGTGTCATCCTCGAGGGTTTTGAGTTCTTCGTCGAGGGTGTTTAGTTTTTCGTTGTAAGTTTTTTTGAGTTCGGCTTCTTTTTCGTCGTAGGCTTTCTTTCGCTCTTCGTAGGTTTTTTGGATGCGTGCTTCAAGCGGTTCTTCGTCGCCTTCGCCCTGCAACATGTGGGTACGGCTCTCTAAGGCTTCTTTCAAGGCGGGATGGAAGTCTTCGAAGGCATCCATCAATTCGACGCCTTTTTGTTCGTAGTGTTTGAAAACCTCGTCGGTCTTGCTTTGTTCTAGGTAGTAGCGGCTGAAGAACTGTTCGCTTTTTGCGAACGTTTCTTCGACAAAGCCAAGAGTGGCTTTTTTGAAGGAGAAGAGGTAGTTTGTGAGGTTGGTGTCGGCGTCGGTGTGTTCTTCGAAGAGCGTGAGGAGCCGGTCTTTGAGTCCTGCGCTCGTCTCTTCGTATTCGCGCTGTAAAAAGGTGTCGAGATATTGGGTGCGCATATCGTTTAGGGCTTCGAAGATGCGGTCTTTCGAGTCGAGGAGATAGCTGAGCTGTTCGATGGTGGTTTCGTGGTCCTTGCGGTTGATTTCGTCTTTGAGGCGCTCGATTTCGGAATTGAGGATGCGCAATTTCTCATCCGCTTCCTCAAGCCTTTGTTGGTGGGTGTCTTTGACTTTTTTGTTGGCTTCGACCACTTCGTGGATCAACTGCTGGAGGAGTTCCGACTCTTTTTGAAGGTTTTCGTCGATTAAAGAAGTCAAACTTTTGTTTGAGGCGTTGTCTTTTGTGAGGTCGTATTTTTTCTTGGCCATAAGATTGACTCCTTTCTCCTAGGTTCTCGGTCGAATTAGTGTTTCGACGTCGCTTTGATGTTGGCGACGGTTTCTTCGATGTAGCTTTGCATGAGCTCCTCTTGGGTTTTTTCGACGGACTTGTGAAGGTCGAGTTCGCCGCTTTCGATGAGAGAGGCTTCTAAGCTTTCGCGGATGGCTTCTTTTAAGGCGTTGCAAGATTCCTTGAGCGAAGCGCGCAGTTCTAATTCCTTGGTTTGGATGGTTTCTTGAAGGTGTTCGCGGCGGGCTTTTTTGATGCGGGCTTGGTCGTTCAATTCGCGCACGACGCTTTCGATTTTGGCATCAAGCGCGGAGGAGGTGTCGAGGATTTGCTGTTCGAAGGCTTGGGTTTTGTTTTTGAGCAGGCGGTTTTCTTCCTCGCGGCGCTTTTCCTTTTCTTCTTGAAGGGTGTCGAGTTTCGTTTGGGCTTCGCTGTAGAAAAAGTCGTAATCTTCTTGGTGGGTCTCAAGTGCGTTTCTTAGGTTGTCTTTGATGTCCTTATCTTTGGATTTCGCACCTTCGGAGGCGTAGGTGTAGATGGATTCGGCGTCTTTGAGGCGGGTTTCGATCTTGTTTTTTTGTTCTTGGATGCGGTTTTCAAGCGCGGTTTCTTTTTGGTCGCGCTGTTGGTTCAATTCGTCGAGTTTTTGGTCGAGCGAAGTTTTCAGCGCTTCTTTGTCTTCTTCGAAGCGGCGCTTTTTCTCTTCGAGTTTGTCTTGCAAGGATGCAAGTGTCTGTTCGGTGCTTTCGGTGTGGCTCCTAAGTTCGATCAAGCGTTGTTTCTTGGCTTCTTCGAGCTCTTGTTCAAGCGCTTTTCTTTGTTCTTCGTGTTGTTCTTCAAGCGCTTTTTGTTTGATTTGCAAAGGTTTTTTGGCTTCTTCAAAACGTTCTTTTTCCTCTTCCTTGGCTTGTACGCTCGAAGCTTTCGCTTTTTCGATGAGCTCCTCGTCGTTTTCGATCAAAGGTTTGAAGAGTTCGCCCAGAGTGGCGCGTATTTCCTTGATGTAGGGCGGGAGGGTTTCCTTGATTGTGTTGTAAAGGGAAGCGGCGACCTCTTTGGCATGGGCCGGGCTTTGGTCTTCGCCAAGGGCTCCTTCGGCGTCGTCGAAAGCCTTTTTCAAGGGGGAGAGCACGTCTTTTTCCCGGGTTTTGTATTCTTTGACCGCTTTTTGACGGTTTTGTTTTAAGCGGTTGATTTGCGATTGGAGGCGTCTTGAGGGTTCCTCGCCTTCGGCGAGGTCGCGTTCTTCTAAGCGGACGATGAAAGTGTGCGCGTCCTCAAGGGTGTCGGCGCCTAATTCTACGAGGTGCAAAAGGTTGTTTTTGAAGGTGGAATCAAGAAGCAACGCCAAATCTTCGTGGGAGGCTTCGGATTCTTTTGCGTTTTTCGCGTAGGTTTGCAAGACGTCTTGCACTTCGTCGTAGCGGTTTTTGACAGGAGAGAATCGGCTTTCGATCATCGCTTCGACGTCGTCGATGTTTTGTTGGGCGTTTTCGGTCTCCCGTTGCAAGGCCTTGTCGATGAATTCGAGTTTGTTTTTGTGTTCCTCTTGGAGCTTATCCATTTGGTCGTTCAAGGCCGCTTTGTCTTTGTCGAATTGCTTTTGGAGTTGCTTCTCGCGGGTGGCGAATTCGGCTTCGATGCGCTTTTCTTTTTGCGAGAGGACGCTTTCTAGGCGCTTTTTCTCCTCGCGGGTCTTTTCGATTTCAAGTTCGGTGGTTAAAGCGCTCGTTTGGAAGTTGTCTTTGAGTTCGGCAAGGCGCAAATCGTAGTCCATTTGGGCTTCTAGGTATTTGATTTCATGGTTGATTTTGATGCGCTCGCGGTCGGTTTCGCTGCGAGAGGCGAGTTGCTTTTTGTCGGTGCGGACGTGGTCCTTTTTGAGGGTGTAGCGCAATGTGGCGAGCGATTTTTCGTGTTCGTTTTCGATTTCGGAAAGTGCGGCTTCTTTTTGCGCTTTGATGTCTTTAAGGAGCTGGCGTTCCTTTTCTAGATGGGTGTTGCTTAGGATTTCTTGTTCTTCAAGGCCGAAGGAATGCTCGATTTCGGCAAGTTTTCTTTCGTGTTTTTTTTGGCTTTGCTTCATCTGAAGGCGCAAGACGGCGTCTTGTTTTTCGACGTCGACGCGTTCTTTGTGGATGCGGATTTCCTTTAAGGCTTCCTTGACGTCTAGGAAGTAGCGGATGTCGTCCGCTTCAAGGTAGAGGGGCTTTAAAGCCTTGGTGGTTTCAATGACTTTGTGCAGGCGGTTGCTTTCGAATTCGTGGATGGCCTTGAACAGTTTTTTGAAATGCTTCTTCAAGGTTTTGAGGGTGCTTTCGGCGGGATGTTCGTTTAAATACGCTTTTAAGGTCTTTAAAAGCGTCGGGGTTTGGCTTTGGAACAAATCGAACTTCTTCTTGAGCATGGCTTGGTGGTTGTCGATGAAGGTTTCGTGTTCGCTCAAGGTGTCTTCGATCGTTTTTTGCGTTTCACCGGCTAGGGTGTTGTACATGTTGATGGTGCGGCGCAGTACGTCGAAGACGGCATCGGCATGGTTGTTCAGAGCTTTTTCACGTTCTTGATTGAGTTCGATTTGTCGTTTGATGTCTTTGCGTCGTTTGGTGTTGATTTGGTTTTCGTCTTCTTTTAGGAGGTTGTTGAGGCGCGCGTGTTCGGTGTTGATGTCGTGGCGGAGGTCGCTTTTGAAGGTCTTGTTGTAGTCTTTGAAATAGTCGGTGAGCGTCGCGAGCGAGCGCTTGAAGGTTTCAAATGGCTTTTTGAGCCGTTCGCGCATTTTGACGAGGGTGGAACTGATTTCGCGGATGGTCTTGTTGATGTCGCGGCGGGTCATGTTGATGGCATGTTGGAGTTCGTTGTCTTCGCTTTTCAAATTGTCCGCGGTGTTTTTGATCGAATTGTTCAGCGCCTTTTCAAGGGAGGCGAAATCCTTTTCGAGCGTGTCTTCGATTTTTTTGAGGCGTTTTTTCTCTTCGCTTAAAACTTCCTTCAAATTCTCCAAAGACGTTTCGAGCAGCTGTTGCGAATGCTGCTTGTTGTTTTCAAGGTTCTCACGGTAGAGTTCGACGCGGTCTTCATACGCTTTGGTGCTTTCTTTGTGCTTCTCTTCGATGGCGGCTTTGCGGGCGTCGATTTCTTTGTCGATGGATTTGATCTCATCGTCGATTTTTTTCAGTTCTTTGGCGTGTTCTTCCTTCGTGTTTTTCAGCTCTTGATGGGCTTCACGCTCGGACTTGGCGATCTTTTTCTCTTGGTCTTCGATCTTTTGGTCGTATTCTTGCGCGGTCTTCCGCTGTTTTTTGACGTATTCTTTTTGTTCGTCTTGAATTTCGGTTTGGAATTCGCGTTCGTTCGCTTCAAAGGCCTTTTGGGCTTCGCTTAAGATTTTCTCGTACCGTTTCTTCAAGGCGTCGAGGGATTTTTGATAGGGCTCGATGCTTTTTCGGTAGTCTCTTTCAATCGCATAAAGAGTCTTTTCAAGACTCTCGGATTGTCTGTTGTCCCTATTCATATGTTTTCCCCCCTTTGCGGTTGTAAGCGATTTACAATTATATATATTTTATCATAGGGTTGCACCAAAAACAACGAGGCCAAACGATTATATGCCTCTTTTCTTTATAAAAAAAGCGCGATTGTGTATAATACCCATGAGAGGTGAGACCATGAGCGAACGTATCGTAAGCGGAGAACGACACAAAGACGACGTTGAACAAATCGAACTTCGGCCAAAATATTTGAAAGAATACATCGGTCAAGACCATGTGAAAGAGATGATGGAGATATTCATCAAGGCCGCCAAAAACCGTCAAGAAGCTTTAGACCATGTGCTTTTATACGGGCCTCCGGGGCTCGGGAAAACGACGCTGGCCAACATTGTGGCCAACGAAATCGGCGTTTCGATCAAAACCTCAAGCGGTCCGGCGATTGAAAAAAGCGGCGATTTGGCGGTGCTTTTGACCAGTCTCGAACCGGGCGACATTTTGTTCATCGACGAAATCCATCGCCTACCCCGTGTGGTCGAAGAAGTGCTTTATCCCGCGATGGAAGATTTCGCCATCGATTTGATCGTCGGCAAAGACGAAACGTCGAAATCGATTCGGGTGGATTTGCCGCCTTTCACACTGATTGGCGCAACGACCCGCTACGGCGATTTGACCGCTCCCTTGCGCGACCGGTTCGGCGTGGTCCACAAGCTTGAATATTACGACCAAAACGCGCTTGAAAAAATTTGTCAGCGCACCGCCAAAATCTACGGCAGTCAAATTGATGGAAAAGGCGTGAAAGAAATCGCCAAGCGAAGCCGCGGTACGCCGCGCATCGTCAATCGCTTGTTCCGGCGCATCCGCGATTTCGCCGACGTCTTGAACGAAGGCGTCATCGACTTGAACATCACCAAAGAAGCCCTTGAGAAGCTTCAAATCGACACCATGGGCCTAGACCAAAAAGACCACGACTACTTGCGCGGGCTCATCGACAATTACGGCGGCGGTCCGGTCGGCGTCGAAAGCCTCGCCTCCTCAATCGCCGAAGAAGTGACGACCATCGAAGACGTATACGAACCCTATTTGCTAAAACTCGGGTTCATCAAACGCACGCCGCGCGGCCGCATGGCCACCGAGAAAGCCTATAAGCATATGGGGCGTACTTACCAGGGCGGGCTGTTCGAATGAAAACCAAAGATTTTTCCTACAAACTTCCCAAACGCTTGATCGCCCAGCGTCCGCCGAAACAGCGCCTAGATTCGAGGTTGCTCGTATTGGACCGAAAAACCGGCGACATCACCCATACCATGTTCAAACGGTTCCACGATCATTTGCGGGAAGGCGACGTGCTCGTCTTAAACGACACCGCCGTTTTGCCCGCGCGTTTGATCGGCCGCAAAGAAGAAACGGGCGCCGTCATCGAAGCGCTCATGCTTCGCGAAGTCGACACCGACCACTGGGAGTGTTTGGTCAAAAAGGCGAAGAAGGTCAAAAAAGGCACCCGCCTGAGTTTCGGCGAAGACCTGCTTACCATGACGTGCACTGAAGAACGAGAAGAAGGGCTTCGCATTTTCCGATTGGACTACGAAGGCATTCTTTTTGAAATACTCGACAAGCTTGGTGAAATGCCCCTTCCGCCTTATATCCACGAAACTCTTGAGGACCCCGACCGCTACCAGACGGTTTACCGCAAGAAAAAGGGCAGCGCGGCGGCGCCGACCGCCGGACTGCACTTTACAAAGGATTACTTAAACCTTTTGCGCTCGCGAAACGTTGAAATCGTAACCATCACGCTGCACGTCGGGCTTGGCACTTTTCGTCCGGTGAGCGTTGAAAACGTCGAAGAACACAAAATGCACGAAGAATACTACACCGTCGATGAAAAAGCGGCCGCCGCCATCAACAAGGCAAAACGCGAAGGGCGCAGGGTCATCCCCGTCGGGACGACCTCGATGCGCACGTTAGAGACCATCGCCGATGGCGCCGGGTGCGTGAGGGCGCAAAGCGGGATGAGCGACTTGTTCATCTATCCCGGATACCGTTTCAAAGTCGCCGACGCGCTCTTGACGAATTTCCACCTTCCCGAATCGACGCTTCTCATGCTTGTTTCCGCTTTTTCGAGTCGTGAAATTGTCTTGAACGCCTACCGCGAAGCGGTCGCGGAGGAATATCGTTTTTTTTCCTTCGGCGACGCGATGTTTCTAAAATGAAAACTTGGGATTTCTCCCAAGTTTTTTATCGCAACGACAACAACAGTTCGTTCACTTTGGCGTTGTACATAATCAAAAGATAGGGGACCAAGCAAACGGAGAAGAGAATCCCTACCACCGCCGCCACCGGCAAAAACTCCAAAAGCGCTCCGGAGATTAGCATCGACAAGGGCACGAAACCGCTTGAGATGGTGCCCATCAAAGCGAGCACCCGCCCCCGTATCTCGGGAGAAACGGCGCGCAGTATGCCCGTGTTGAACGGGATGTTCACCCACATGTTGGCGACGGCGAAGGCGAACATGGCGAAGGTCAGCGAGAAGTAGAAGAGCGTATACCCCATCCGTCCGTTTGACACCAAGGCCACAAGCAAACAGAAGATAAGAAACATCAAGGCGTTGACGCTCAGTCCTTGACGCAAGGCGCTCCGAATGACGATGCGGTTGCCAAGCGAGCCGACAACGATGCCGCCGGCAAGCATTCCGAGTGAAAAGGCGACTTGAACGATCGAAAGGTGTAAAGGCGGGCGGTTGAGTTCAAGGTTGAACAAGAAGGGAAGCACGTTGGAGAAAAACGGTCCGATGCTTACGTTTAGAAGCAGCGCCATGAACATGAACTGCAAAAGACCGGTTTTGTCTTTCAAGTACGAAAAGCCGTCTTTGAAGTCCTTGAAATAGGACGCAACGCTTAAGGCGCTTTCCTTCGTTTTGTCTTTTAAAGGCGTTTTGATGAACATTTCGCTGATTGCGCTTAAAAGAAAGGAAAGCCCGTTGATGATGAAAATCCATTCGATGCCGAGCGTCACGTAAAAGATGCCCGCGGCGATGATGCCGACGATGAGCTGGATACTGTTTATGAAACTGAAGAAGGAATTGGCCTGGTTCAGTTCTTCGTCTTTGACGATTTCCGGTTTCAACGCGGTCGCGCTCGGACCGAAAAACGCACCGTTTAAAGCCAATATAAACGTAACCGCGTAAAGAAGCCCGAGAATTGCAGCGTCGTTTTGCAAGATGAACAGCACGAAGCCCGCAGCCAGTACGCTGAGCCCGCGAAGAAGGTCGGTGACAACGAGGATGCGCACCTTGTTGAAGCGATCGACGAAAACTCCGGCAAAGGGAACGAGCAATACTTGCAAGACCGCTCCGAACGCCAAATAAAGTCCCGCTTGCAAGGGGGATTCGGTCAATGTTAGGATGAACCAGCCAATGGCGAAATTGTAAAACGTCGTTCCGACTTGCGATACGAGGTTTCCGGCAAAAAGCAGCGAGAAATTCTTGTTTTTGAGAAGTTTCAGCATAGAATCTGTCCTTTCTTATCGCGCGACACACAAAAAAATGCGGAAATAATGCCGGCGGGGTTTCCGCCGGCAAGAAGCACTGGCTTTATTCGATGACGATTTCAATGATGTCGCCGTCGTTGGACTCGATGTCGACGATTTTGCCGTCGGTTCCGGCTTCGATCATGTCAAGAATCATGTTGAAGTCGATGTCGACGTCCATTTCGTTGATTTTGTCGAGTTTCGGGATGCCCTTTTTGGAAGCGAGCGCGACTTTGGCGAACTCTAAGGGGATTTGCACGTTGACTTTGTCGCCGTCTGCGCTTTTGATGCGGATTTTGAACATCTTGAAGGCTTGCTTTTTCGGCGGCTTGAGGGATTCGTTTTTTTCATCAAGCGCGCTTAGCAAATCGGCGCCTTCTTTCGGGGTGATGGTTTTATTTTGAATCATTTCGAGGATTTTCAATTTTTCTTGGCTCATAGAATCACTCCTTCAACTTCTTCAAAGCTTCTTCGCTGGAGATTTCTCCGCGGGAGAGCTTGTTGAGAATTTCCTCACGGTCCTTTTCGGAAAAGGACTCCTCCTCTACGGCGTATCCTAAACTTTCAATGACTTCGTTCAGCATTTTTTTCACGGTCGGATACGACACTTGCAGTTCTTTTTCAAGCTGCTTGATGCTGCCTTTGTTTTTGATGAAGAGTTCTATGAAGTAAAGATGCTCTTTGGAGAGGTAGTTGAATTTCGAGAGCTGGAACTTGCCGCTGATTTCGCTGTGACAGTGCGAGCATTCTAATTTTGTGACAAACAGATCGTGTCCGCAGATGGGGCATTCGCCGATGACGTGCTTTTGCATGGGAATCGCTCCTTATAGGATTTTTATCGTGACTTGCGTTCCGTCGGCGGCGTCGATGTCGATGGCGCTGCCTTTTGCGTAACGCAGAAGTTGTAACAACTCTCCGAGTTCTTCGGTGCCGAATTGTTCGTTGAGTTCTTTTTTCACCGAAGTCCCCGCGTACCGGTCGGCCAGACGCATCGCGACGTTGATCAGGCCGATTGGGAAGGGAATCGCGAAGAGCGTTTTCAAAAGCAGATTCACTTTCTTCGATTCATCGGGGACATGAATCGACATTTTGACAAAACGCGCCCATTTGAGCTTCTTCGTGTCGACGAGAGGATACAGGCGGTCGTAGGCGTCTTCGATGCCAATCTCCCCTTCGTGCAACGCGCTTAAGACTTTTTCTTTCTTCACATCGTCACCATCCTTATTTCGGCGTGAATCGCCGTATGAAGAGTCGTATACACCGTTATTATAGAGCAACCTTTCGTAGTTGTCAATAAGAAAGTTAAATAAAATTAAATAAACGATTAAAAAAATTAATTATATTAATAAATTTATTCATTATCATGAAATTTCTCGTCTATTTATAATCTCGGTTTGTAGACGATAAAAATATGGCGGAAAGGTAGAATTTTACCCGTTAATCATATATAATTAGGTAAGAAATCTTTGAAGCAAGGTGAATATTATGTTGCATTATCGTGTGGGCATCGACATTGGCAGCACGACCATCAAAGCGGTTGTCCTCGACGAAGAGGACAACATTGTTTATAAGACCTACGACCGTCACATGAGCAGCATCTCCAATTCGCTCAAAAGCATGTTCGAAGGTTTGAAGAGGGAATTCGGCGAACAACCCATGCACTTCAATTTCACCGGCAGTGCCGGATTGTCGCTCGCCAAACACATCGGCGCTCAGTTCACACAAGAGGTTATCAGCGCCACTACGGCGCTAAGGCATCACATAGAAGGCATTGATGTTTGCATCGAACTCGGAGGAGAGGATGCGAAGATCATCTTTTTCGACGGCGCCAACATCGAACAGAGAATGAACGGAACGTGCGCCGGGGGAACCGGCGCTTTCATCGACCA
>PULU01000068.1 GCA_003551065.1 Thermoplasmata archaeon
ATAAGGATGTTAGAGGTATATTAGTAGCTGGTGATTTTTCTTCACGAGTGATTTACGCATCAAAATCATTGGAAAACCTCAAACTAAAAAAATATCAATTTTCGTTCTCTTTTGAAGATATTGAATGAATGGCAGACAGACCTAATCGACAAACGCTTAAAGTGTCATTTATAACACTAATCAAAGCCTTTAAATACCATAACCACCATTACCCTAATGGTGATTATCATAATAGCGGTTACCCGTAAACACACGGAAAAGCTGAACAACCTATCCTCCTACACTTTGATCTACGGAAGGAGAAAAGTCGGCAAGACTTTCCTTGTGAAGAACTTCATCGATCACGATGTTTACTTCATAGTCAAGCGTGGAGGAGGGATAATCGCCGAGAACGACTCGATAACGAACATAGATTCGTTCGACCTTTTCTTAGAAAAGTTGAGGTCCGAACTCCGAGACGATAAAACCGTTGTTGTGGATGAATTTCAAAGGTTGCCGGAAGAATTTTTGGATCACGTTCAATCTCTTCATCCCGAAGGAAGGTTGATCCTCACCGGTTCTTCGTTCCACGTGATGAAAGATATACTCTCTCCGAATTCCCCAATCTTGGGGATGGTTTCAGAATTCAAACTTTCCCTAGTATCTCCCGAGAACGTTTTCAAAGAATTAAGTGATCATATGGAGATCGAAAGAGCTTTCGAACTCTCACCATATCTGAGAGACCCATGGACACTTCAGTATTTCAAAGAAGGAGAAACGAGCCTGGAAGAGATCCTTTTCTTCTCCAAAAGATCGATCCCTTCCTTGACCGGAGAAGTCTTCTTGGAGGAAGAGAGGACCCTGTCGAAGGTCTACGAGGGCATAATCAGGTCTCTCGCCTTAGGCAGATGGAAGTTGAAAGAGATCGCGGACCTTCTCCATTCCAGAGGGCACATCGACGAACCTCAACCAAACAAGATCAGGCCGTATTTCAATAACATGATGGCGATGGACTTGGTAACGAGGATCCCGCTGCATCACAAAAAAGGTTACAGATATATCATAAAGTCCCCTATAATGGAACTCGGCTATCTTCTCGATGAAAGATATAACTTTTTTGAAGAGGATATCCCGGAAAAAAGGATTAAGAAGGTAGTCGGCGATAGGATTCCAAAACATATAGAGCGCTACTGCGGAGATCTTTTCGCCGAGCTTTACGATGGTAAGTACGAATATCATTACTCAGATAAGTTCGACATAGATTTCATCATCACTGAAGGAGAAGACGTTCTAGCCGCGGGCGAGGTGAAATGGAGCGAAAATGTTTCGAAAGCTGACGTTCGTAAATTTTTGGATAGAACAGAATATCTCTCAGGCGACAAGATATTTCTAGCAAAGAAAGAGTTCGAGATGGAGGGAGTGATATCTTTGACACCGAAAAAACTGTTACATCTCTTAAAAGACGACAAGCCTGAGTTAAAAGGTCTAATATGACTTGATTTTATAAGGGAAAAGGGTAAATCTAATAGTTATGGGAGAGAACATCACCAGCGGAGAAATAGTCTATTACTTCATCTATCCCACCAAGCTATGACTCCTCCACCACATCATCGAACTCGAAAGAGAGCACAAGAACGACAAAACAGACCTGAGAGTACCGCTGTCATAAACGAGATCAACAACATGATATAAATCCATCCCATTCGTTTAGCGGAAAACACCAAAATCACACGACTTCATTCAAAAAATCATCTACTCTAGAGAAAAACCGAAACTATGTTCTATTCATAAAACATATGAGTGTATAATACGTTCTACCAATAGAACAGTTAACCATATATCTCATTCATTCGTTAAAACAACTCATGCGCCTACAGGACAACACTGAAGAATATGTTTAGGGGTTGAAAGTATAGTAAAAGGGCTGACTTTTTACACTAATGGAGATTCTCTTACTAGTTATAGAGCTCGTAACTCGGTTCAAAAAATTAAGAGTTCAATTAAAATTCGATTTCACCACCGAGGGAGATGCTGTTCTAGCTGTTGGCGAAAATTAAAGACCACTACTGAAAATTTTTATCGAACTAGGTCGTAGAAATCCCACTCACCGACCACTTTGCTCACGTGATCATCGAGTTCTTTTTCTATGACCTCTCGTAAATCGCTTTCCACCTCTTCGTCCCATTCAAAACCGTCGTATCCTAAAACTTGCTTCCAATCCCAGAAGTGGGGTACGAACTCAGTGGTATCCCATTTTTTATGTCCCAATAAAGCAACGGATTGTACCAGGTCGTATTTTTCGTCCTGGGTGAGGTCTTCACTTTCTAAAAAATTTATAAGGATTTCAGCACCGCTCTCTTGATCGAAATAAAAGACCTGTTCTAAAGCACCCACCGCCCAGAATCTCTGCCCCTTCTCTATAGCGCTCTCAAGTGCTCCGACAAAATCGAATTCCGGATGATCGAAACCCCATCCGCAGGTGAACGAATCATCCCACATCTCGTCCATCCCCTCGTCGAAGTTCGTCAAGTATTCCAGCGCCTTTACGGGCAGATCTTCAACATTTCTCTCCCATCTGGTAAGTATTACGTACCTCGAAACGACGTTCACGATAGGCATACTATCGGGAGTTTTTTCTGGAGGATGACTCTCTATCAGGTCCAGTAGAAAAGACCATCCTTCTTTCTTCGCAACCTCAAAGATCTTATCCGAAAGCGGTTCACAGGCATCATCTATGATCTTCGAAAAGACGTAATCTCGAGCATTTTTCTCGTTCGCCAAGTCTAGATTATCCTGATAATCCTCTAAAAGAGAGGTGGCTCTTTCAGCCTCTTCGGCATCTTCTAATTCTTCTGAGATCCTTTCTCCCGATCTCTTTATTTTATCAATCTCACTTTCTTTCCTTTTGCTCTCTTCTTCTTTGAGCTCCTCTATCTTTTCCGGGTTCTCTTCCCAGCATAGATGACATACAATTTTTTCACTAACTTCGTGGCTCGACGTCGGCTTTCCACAGATCTCACATCTATCCATATTTCCCAATCTGAAGAGACTTTAAAATGATTTTCGCAATCGCAAGAACCCTCTCACACAGATTTTTCTATCGAGATAGCAGGATCAACCCGTTTCTTTCGAATGAATTAGAAAGATATTCAGATATGTTTCTATATCGTTCGACCGTACGAGAAACAACTCTTCATCGAACACAAGAGAATTACTAGGAGATATGCTACTGTTTTGGATCAGGGGCAGATGACTCGATAGATTATTATAATTTGAACTATATTGACTATATGAACATGAACGAGGGCGACGATCTCACCGGCGTAGAGATCTCCTACTACTTCATCTGCAAGACCAAGCTTTGGCTCTTCCATCACAACATCCAACTCGAAAGAGAGCACGAGAACGTGAAGATAGGCAAACAGATCCATGAAGACAGATATCCTAGAGTGAAAAAGGAAGTAGGGATACGCAACAAGATGAAGTTGGACTTCGTGGAAAAAAGAGACCAACTTTACATCCACGAAGTGAAGAAAAGCAACAAGATGGAGAAATCTCACCTTTTCCAGATGTACTTTTACCTGGATTATCTGCAGGACCACGGTGTAGATGTGAAGGGAGAACTGCATTACCCGGAGCTGAACAAGAAGAAAGAAGTCGAGTTGGACGAGGAAAAGAGGAAAGAACTGAACAAGGTGAAGGAAGAAATCCAAGAGATTGTTTCGGACGAGATGCCAGAGCTAGAAAAGAAAAGGATATGCAAAAAATGTGCATACCAGGAATTCTGTTTTGCCGCAGAGGGATAAAAGATGAAAAAGAATGATTATTACATAACTCAGGATGGAGAGTTGAAGAGGAAGGAAAATACGATCTACTTCACGAATGAGAATACCAGAAGAGCCATACCCGTCAACAATATATATTCTATATACGCTTATGGCTCTATCAGTCTGACTTCCGGTGCAATACTTTACCTCGGTAAAGAGGGTATACCGGTACATTTCTTCGATTACTACGGCTGGTATAAAAGCACGTTGTATCCTCGCGAGACGCTGATCTCTGGCGATATGATAGTGAAGCAGGCCGATCATTATCTCGATGAAAAGAAAAGGATACCTCTTGCAAGGAAGTTCGTCGAAGGGGCTGGAAAGAACATCTTGAAGAACCTGAATTATTATGCGAAGAACGAACCGGGTCTAGAGGAATGGATAAAAAATATAGAAACACTGCTGTTCGATCTAGAGGAACAGGAGAAGATACCGTCGATAATGAGGGTCGAAGGGAAGATCAGGGAGACCTATTATATCGCTATAGACGAGATGATGAAG
>PULU01000130.1 GCA_003551065.1 Thermoplasmata archaeon
GAGATATTTTTTAAAACATGTTCAAGGACTTTATTTATATCGTGTGATGTTAGCTCTCTAGGGTGTTCGATAGCTCTGAGTTCTTTTGCCAACCCGAGTATCTCTTGAACCTCCTTTTCAGCTTTGAGTGCTTTCATCAATTTTTTCCTCCCCCCATCTGATAATTCTTCATCTTCGAGTAGCTGTATATAGCCCAAAGCAACTTGACTTTTACTAGCGAGGTCTTGTCTGAGCAACGTGTCTAAAAATTCTTTTTTTTCCTTTGCTCTTTTCTGAGCAGTGATATCTTTACCCAAGGCAATAAAACCAATTATATCTCCTTTATCATCATTTAATATATGTGAAGTCCAAGATATTTCTTTTTCTGTTCCATCTTTGCAAACTATAGTAGTTTCATTTGTCTTTTTATGGTTACTGTATCCCTTTCCTTCAAGTCTTTTATAAACCCTATTTGTCACCTTTTTCCGGTTCTCCTCATCGGGATATAACCATTTCCATATCTTATCATGTCCAACCACTTCATCTTTTGAATATCCGCTTATTCTTTCAGCGGCTTTGTTCCAAACCAATACATTCGCATCTTTGTCTAAAACATTCAACCAGATGTTAACATCTTGGATGATCCTTTCTCTGAAACGATTCAGTTCCTTTAATTCGCCTTCGTTTTCCTTTCTTTCAGTGATATCCTGAAGTGTTTCTACAGCTCCGATCATCTCTCCTGAGGTACTTCTCAATGGTGCAGCAGTGAAATATAACCATCTGCCCTTCTCGCCTAAATGGGGGAAGAAGTCTTCGGCCTCATATGCTCCTTCTATCAGGTCAGATCTTGTATATCTGTCTGAGTAGTGTTCAGCCACTCTCGACTCCGGTGCTCCATCGACTATAAGATCTGCCATCAACGGTCTTCGATCGTCATAGAACACCTTCCACTGGTCTTTAGTACCCAAGATATCCTCTTTAGCTACTCCTGTTAACCTTTCACATGCTCGATTCCAGTGGATGACCGTATGTTCTTGATCTATAACAAATGTAGGTACTGAGGTACTCTCGAGGATATTTGAAACCCTTTCTTTACTTTTTAAGATTTCTTCTTTAATCGCTTTCTCCTTCTCTTCAATCCGATCTCTTTTTATAACATCGTCTTTGATGTTCTCGTAATGCTTCTTACTGATCTCACCTTCTATCCTTTCTAGGAATATATCAGGAGGTATGTAACGATTGTTATCATAGATAGAATCATAAACAACTATAACAGGATGTGTATGGATAACGTCCACTAGTATTTTCGGTGAGAAAAAATTCTCATTATATTGACACAGTCCCATGGATTTGCTTCCGGGAAGAAACTGGTTCAGTTTTGCTTCGTATTCCATAAGTCTTTCAGTCCCGGGAAGTTTTGTAAGGACCCATGTCATCTCACCGGTCACCCTAAGTCCCTTATAACCCTCCTCAAGAGCTTTTTGTTCATTTTGCCGTAGAAGTTCTATCATCTCATCAGGATGGAAGTACCCTTCTTTCAGGTAAGAATCTTTCTTAGTCAGGAAAACAAGCTGCCCAGAATCAATATATCTCTCCACATCAACATCCAGCTCTTCCAGAGATCTCTTCACTTCGCTCTTCGTTCTGTCATCCACGATATAAATACACTTCTCCCCTCTTTCCAACCCGATAGAAATATAGTTGGATACAAGTGATAGCTGTTCCTCTTTGTTCCGATATATACAACACATATGAGAACCGAGGACTTGTTCATTCAAATTATCTTTTAATTTCTTATCCATAGTCACACCTTTTTAGATATACATCAAATCTAGCTCCTCCGAGTTCAGAATCTTTGACTTCCACTTTTCCATCATAGCGTTCGATCAGAGTTTTAACAAGGAACATCCCTAATCCAGTTCCTTTTTTTTCATCAGTAGTATAACCTTTATCAAATATCTTTTCTTTATCTTCTTCTAGTACGCCTTTACCGTCGTCTTCGATCTTTGATAAAACTTCATCGTCTAAAACTTCAATCATAACCTTTATCGTTTTACCTTCAGAGTGGTATATGGAGTTCTCGATCAGATTGGTGAAACCCTCCTCTAAAATCGGTCCTGCATAAACTCTCTCTTCGGTAGGAAATTCCGCGAGTATATCGATGCCTTTTTCTTCTGCTATCATTTCACATCTGTCTACAGCATCCTGTAAAACCGATTTTATCTCAATTTCACCTATCTCCTCTTCTTCCGCTCTTTGTAATGTCCTAACTTTATGTATAATATCTATCACCGCATTACTACTTTTCTTTATTTTATTAAAATATTTATCAGCTTCTTCAGGTAGATCGAACTCCTCATCGATCAATTCTAAATAACCCTGTATTATCTGAAATTTATTCTTCACATCGTGACCTAGAAAGGTTTGAAGCAATTCTTTCCTTTCCTCGACTTCTTTTCTCTCATCGATATCGACGACTACACCGGTTACCTTCTTAGAATCAAATATCTTTTCAGTTATACCTCCAACATCTCTGAACCATTTGTAATCTCCAGATTTTTTCTTTATCCTGTACTCGACTTCATATCTATCTGCTCTCCCTTCTATATGATCTCTCATGGCCTGCATAGCTTTTTCATAGTCTTCTGGATGAAGCAGTTCCGTGAAATCTTCATAATGCTCGAATCTATCAGGAGAATAACCTAGCATCCTAGCTTTCCTTTCATTGAAATTGACTTTACCAGAAGGAACCTCCATCTCCCACCATGCTAGTTTGCCTTTTTCCATAGCATCTTCTAATCTGTTCTTGTATATCTTCAGTTCTTCTTCGATTTCTTCTCTATTATTCATCATGTCACCTTTTCTAGTCTTATCATGAATTTGGCACCACCGAGTTCAGAATCTGCCACTTCTACATCTCCATCATACCCTTTAGCTATTTCCTTTACGAGGAAAAGCCCAAACCCCGATCCTGCATTTTTCCCTTTCTTATAACCTTTTTGAAATATATCGTCTTTTAAATCATCGGGTATACCCTTTCCATCGTCTTCAATTGAGCAGATGATATCCTCATCTCTTTCTTTGATGGATACCTTGACTTTTTCTCCGCCTGAATGTTTAACAGCGTTAACTATAACGTTTGTGAAAAGTTCTCTTAGCTGGGGACCACCTTTCACCTCACATCTTTCACAATCGGACTGCATCTTGAATTCAATATCCTCTACCATCTTTTCTTCTGCATCTATAACTTCCCGAACCAAAGGTACAATATCGATCTCTTGGATATCTTTTTTCTCGATATCTCTTAACATCTTGACTTTATCGATCATATCGATGATCTCACGGCTTGCAGTATTAGATCTACTTACGTATTCATCGACTTCCTCATCTATTTCACACCCCTTCACCAGATCAAGGTAACCATCTATAACTTGGATCTTATTTTTCAGGTCGTGCCTTAATAATGAGCGAAGGAAATCTTCTCTTTCTATGGACTCCAACCTTTCCAAGGCTTGAGATACGTGACTCATCAGGAGTTCACTCATCTCAACCTCCATTTTATCGAAATGATCCGGCTCTGCTGAAACAGCTTGAAATACTCCTTTACCTTTGATCGGAATGCTGATGGCAGACCTGTAGTCATCCTTCACCGGTTCTGCGTCTTTTTCCTTGAGTACATCGTCTATGATGTAGCTCTTATCTTCCAAGTAACTCTTTCCAGCTATACCTCCTTCTTCCACAGGGCTCTCTTCTATACCGTCAGGATCAACATCACTAGAGATAGCCTTCACTACCAGATATCCATCATCATCAACTAGGTCTATGCTGCACTCTGAGAGATCAAGTATGTTCTCTGCAGCATCAACGGCTATCTCGCATACTTCTTCCACTGTTACTGCCTCATCAATCTTGTATGCAACAGCATGGAGGTCCTTCAACTGCTCTTCTCTTTCTCTAAGTCTGTTCTCGATATCCTTCCGTTCAGATATGTCCCTAAGTATTGCCTGGAGATAGGTCTTACCTTTCAATTCTATCGAATTCAAACTGACTTCTGTATAAAACAACTCCCTACCTTTATTTTCGTGCACCCATTCAAAAACCTTTTCCTCGCCTTTGTAGGCTTCTTCGATCCACATCTGTGCGGAATCTTTTGAGTCCTTTCCATCCGGTTGTTCTTTTGGTGAGAAATCATAGGGAGTCTTTCCCATGATATCTTCACGTTGGACCTCGAACATATCAAGGAGTTTTTCATTACA
>PULU01000131.1 GCA_003551065.1 Thermoplasmata archaeon
GAGTATAGGTATGAGGCTCTTGGAATATATGCCCTTGAAAAAGCTATCGAGATATATAAAAGGGGTTTAAATGGAGAAAAAGATTTGGACGAAGTCGTAAAAAGTATCATATCGAAGGGGAAAAGGATCTACTTGAAAAATAAAGTAGGTCCAAGCACTGAAGCTATCCTTGAATCAGCTAAAAGGCATGATATACCATTCAGACACTTGATGAAGGATTACAGTCTCTACTCTTTGGGATGGGGCAGCAAAAAGAAAAGGATATGGGGTCCAGTAACATCTGAAACTTCTATGTTATCTTCTGATATCGCTCAGAATAAATTTATGACTAAAACCGTATTACAGAATACTGGATTTTCAGTCCCAGAAGGAGAGATCGTTACCTCGAAAGAAGAAGCTCTTGAATCCGCTAAAAGACTCAATTATCCCCTGATAATAAAACCTGTAGATGGACATCATGGTGAAGGTGTGGTGGGAGATATCGTATCTGAAGAAGAGGTAGAAGAGGCTTACGATATATCCAAAGATTGTTCTGATAAATTACTCCTAGAGGAGCATATACCCGGCGATGATTTCAGATTCTTAGTCATAGATCACGAGATGAAAGCAGCAGCAAAGAGGATCCCTCCTCACGTGATCGGTGACGGTCATTCTACTATAGAAGAACTTGTAGAAAAAGTAAACCAAGATCCACGACGTAGCGAGGGACATCAGAGTATATTGACCAACATCAGATTAGGAAGGGAAGAAAAGCGATTTTTGAGGACGAGAGGTTTTATCCCCGAATCTGTTCCTGACGAAGGCGAGAAGGTCTATCTTAGGGTCGGAGGTAACCTCAGTACTGGGGGTATATCCGAGGATTATACCGAAAGAGTTCATCCAAAGCTGAAGAAATTGATCGAAAATGCAAGCAGAGTAATAGGTATGGATTTAGCAGGTATCGATATAATATCTGAGGATGTGACAGCTGACCCTGATGAAGTAAGATGGGGGGTAATCGAGGTGAACGCAAGCCCAGGATTGAGGATGCATACTGACCCTGCCATAGGAACGTCTATAGACGTAGGTGAATATGTTATAGATCATCTCTATCCAGATAAGGATGCCAGGATACCTCTAGTGGCCGTGACCGGTACTATTGGAAAAACTACCACTAGCAGGATCATCGAATGGCTCGCTAGAGATTACGGCTATCACACGGGGATGGCGGTGACAGGCAGCATCTATTTAGATGGGGAACAGATAGTTGAAGGAGGCACAATTGGGTCCTGGCATACTAGGGCGATCTTAGATAATCCTGATGTTGAATACGCTGTACTAGAAACAGCTAGAGGTGAGATATTAAAAAAAGGCCTAGCCTTCGATAAAAGTAAGGTCAGCGTAGTCACAAATATACAGGAGGATCATCTTGGTCTAGATGGTGTGGAAACACTTGAAGATTTATTCCATATAAAATCGTTGATATTAGAAACAACAGGAAAACAGGGGTTTTGTGTATTAAATGGTAACGATGATTTCTCTGATAAGTTGCTGGAAAGATGTAATGGTACGCCTTTTGTATTTGCTGTTGACAAAGATGATAAGGTTGAATTCTATATAAAAAGAGGGATCAAAACTCTAACGATTGAAGGGACTAAAATCGTGCTTTATGAGAGTGGGGATAGGAAAGTTTTGACAGATATAGTGGATATTCCATATATGATGAGAGGGGTGAGGATATTTTTGGAGAACACCTTAGCTGCACTATCTGCTAGTCATGCATCGGGTATACCGATGGGATCCGTCATCAAGAGTTTGAAAAAGCTTGTAAAGGATGAAGATATCATTCCGGGAAGAGTTAATACTTTCAAATACGACGAATCTTTGATAGTCCTAGATTATGCACATAATATAGATGGTATACGAGCGCTGGGAGACTTTACGGATCATCTTCCAGGAGGGAGAAAAGTGATCGCACTTACCGTACCAGGGGATAGAAGCGATGATTTCATAATGAAGTGTGGTAGAGAGGCAGCTGAATTATTCGATATGGTGATATGTACTGAAAATGAAGAGGTTATAAGGGGTAGAAGTGAGGGTGAGATATGTAATCTGGTTGCTAAAGGGGTTTTAGACAATGGAGGAAAGGTACCGAAAACGATCTCGGATAAATATGAGGCCATCGAATTCGTCATCGAGAACAGACGACCCGGAGATAGATTGATCTTTGCAGATCTAGATATCACTTCTAAGGAGTTATCTGATGTATTGTCTGAAAACGGTTTCTCAGCGAATCTTGAACCTTTTAAATTCGATAAAGAAAATTGATTTACCAGTCTTCCGGATGTGTTGCCTTGAATTCTTCGTCATGGTACGGTTTCTTTTTGTCAAGATCAAAACCCCATCCATTTCCCAGTATATGGACTCTTATGTTTTCTACACAGATAGGTTCTCGATATTTGATATGGGGAACATTCGAAAGGCCTATCTCTTTTCCATCGACTACGACTATGTTCCTAGAACCGATGACGAAGAAGTCATTTTTCTCAAAGTCCCAGAAGGCTGCAGTATCTTCACCCAATCCAACACCTAATATACCGGGGTGCTCGGTAACAACATGTACCAACCTTGGGAATCGTCCACGGGCGGTGAAGTGAGTATCGATGACAGCATCTTCAATAAAACTAAGACCTGGTGAGAGTTCTACCTTCCCGTGAAGTAGTGATTCCTTACTTTTTCCGTAAGCTATCATAGTTCTGGTCAAACAGACTGAACCTGCACTGGTTCCGCCGATGAAAGCCCCGTTCTCAAATTTGTCTTTGATGGCAGCTAGGGTTTCAGTCCCACCTAATAATGATGTGATCCGTAATTGATTACCCCCAGTGAAAAAGAAAGCCTCGCAATCTTGGATCTCATTTACAGTACTTTCTCTGTTAGCATCTTCACGATCTTCCGGATATATCACCTTGGTCTGGATGTCGTCACATTTGAAAAGATGAGAGTATTTTTTCCCTGTCCTTATGGGATTCAGACTGGCAGAAGGTATTATACCGATCTTCGGGGAGTGACCTAGATTGTTCCTGATCCTATCTAAGAATTCTGAAATTATAGGATCTTCTGGGAAGAAATCCAGATTCCCTCCTATGGTCACTATCTGACCTTTTGTCATCCTCTGTTCACCACCTTTGAATTATGAAACATATCATATAATGCATATATTAAAATTCCTGAAAACCTCTTCTTTATATCTATTTTTAAAATTTTGTTTGGGTCCATTGTTTTATTTTTCCTCATCTAACAACAGATATGATTTAACTTACTAAGATATAACTGTTGTGTTAATATTTTTAACATCTTGAATAGTTTTATTAATATAAGATACAAAATGGGCTCTCAAGAATGCTGACGCATTCTCTTACCCCACTAAAATCTGACGATTTATAGTGGGCTCAGCCGGGTTCGAACCGGCGACCTCCGCCATGTGAAGGCGACGTCATAACCAACTAGACTATGAGCCCTATAGAGGTAGAAATATAGAACCCATTTAAAAGTATTTTCTTCGCAACACAAAGTTTTTTATCTACCAACTTATAAAATCCTATAAGATGTATCCAGAACATATCTATATAAAAGTAGAGATCAGAACTCCCATCTACCCGACAGAAGACCCTGATAAGATAAAGAAATGTCTCAGCAAAGTATTTCCAGAGGCCTTCTTTGAAGTAAAAGATAAAAACTTGATCGGCGAATCTCATTCTTTAGAAACATTCACTGATATTATCGAGGAGATGAGGATAAGGGACACTGCACGGAGTTATCTTGAAGATCGGATTAAGGGTGAGAAGTGCAGATTTACCATTTCGAAACAAGCTACGTGTAATAGAAAAGTTAACTTGTCTGATGAAGATCAACCACTTGGAGGGGTCCATGTGACCATCGAGTCCGATCAGATCGAACGGTTTATTCGAATGATTACAGGGACTTGAACGTTGAATGAATATTATATCCGAGATTATTTAAGTCAGTTAATAAGTAAACTATAATAACAGGTGTATTATGGGACGGTTCGGTCATACATATTAAAGAAGTGAGATCAAGATGGATTGGAGATTAGCGATATATCTGATAACATTGGCTTTATTGATCTATCTGAGCGGTAGGTTTTCTGGTTCTGAAACCGCTCTGACATCTTTATCCAAAGTTGACATCGCCCACATGCGTATGGAAGATCAGAAGAATGCTGAGATCATCTACAAATTAAGGTCCGATATGGATAGAACGATAATCACCATACTGATAGGTAACAATCTTTTGAATGTTACGTCATCTGCAATAGCCACCGTAATCGCATACGAACTCTTGGGCAGTTGGGGTGTTTCCCTAGCTGTAGGTATACTAACTATTTTACTTTTGATCTTCGGAGAGATCACACCTAAAGGATTCGCTATAAAAAATAAGAAACATTTCAGTGTGGTCAATGCCAAGATGATATATTATCTCTCTATCATCCTAAATCCCTTGATAATCGTTCTCGATAAAACTGCCGATGTTTTCATAAAACTTTTAGGCGGAAAAACTAAAGATGAAGATATGGAAGTTTCTGAGTCTGATGTTAGGAAATTGGCATCTATTTTAGAAAGGGAAGGAGTGATCAAGGAAATAGAGAAAGACATACTTCACCAGGTTTTCTGGTTCGGAGATGTAAAGGTAAAGGATGTGAAGGTTCCGAAAGAAGAGACCTTTGTCTTAGATGAGAAACTTAGTGTAGAGGAAGGTAAAGAGTTCATCAAAGAACATGGTTTCACAAGGATGCCCGTGACCAAAGATAAAACCAATAAGGTCATAGGTATCTTGTACAGTAAGGACCTATTGAGTAGTTCAGGGGCTGAGATCGGCGATTTTATCGGAGAGGATGTTTACCATGTGAGCAACAGGGATGAAATAACAGATATTTTCGAGATCATGCGTCAAAACAGGATACACATGGCAATAGTGGTCGATGATCAAGGTAAATTTGATGGAATAATTACCCTTGAAGATATATTGGAAGAATTACTGGGAGAGATCTACGACGAGTTCGACTGAATAGGCTCAATAAACTTTTTATAAAAACCTCGATTATAAGTGTAAAGATGATACTCAGACTCATCGTCGCAACGCTGTTCATATTCTTCTTACCAGGTTTTATGCTGGTCAACGCTCTTTTCCCCAGGAAAGGAGAATTGGATAAAGAATTCGATATGTTATACAGGATAACTCTCGGTATGGGTATGAGTATAGTCATAACTATTCTGAACGGATTTTTTTTAGGTTCTATACCTGTCGAACCGGGAGAGATGGGTCACTTTGTAGCTCCAAATATATGGGCTATGCTGATCTCTTTAACGATAATATTTTTCTGGATAGGATGGTATCGTGGTGCTTACCAGTGGATGGGCTGGCTACATCCTAAACTGGAAAGACCAGAGCCCCCTGAACCCGGACCTGAAGATATCGAATTCGAAGACGAGAAGGACTTACTACACGAGATGCAGAAATTGGCCAGAAGAAGGCAGCAGTTGAAATATCAGATCAAAGAGGCTAAGAAGAAGAGCAGAGCTCAGGCTAGAAGTATCAGAAAACATTACGAGAAAAAGAAGGAGAGGGCACAGGAAGAGCTCAAGGAAGTGGATGAAAAGCTCAAAGAATTAGAAAAGATGAGGGCTGAAGAACTTTATTAGGTAGATATTATGATATTTGATCACAAGATGGTTTTAGTCGTTCCCCGGGACCTGAAACTCTCACCGGGTAAATTAGCTGTGCAGGTTTCTCATGCAGCTGTCAAATGTGCTATAGACAGTAAAAGTAGTCAGAATTATTTCAAAAGGTGGTATAAGGAGGGTCAGAAAAAAGTCGTCGTAAAATGCGAGGATATCGAGCACATGCGATTCTTGAAAAAGATGGCCGATAACGAGGGATTGACCACATGTTTGGTAAAAGATGCGGGCATGACTGAGATAGAACCAGGAACGGTCACGTGCTTGGGTATAGGTCCGGCCCCTAATGATATCGTGGATAAGATAACAGGAGATCTACCTTTATTTTAAGGTGATTGATTTGAAGCAAAAGATGAGGGTTATTGGCATCGATGATGCACCGTTCGACTTCGATGACGATGAGGTATTGGTTGTAGGAAGTATTGTCCGAGCTCCAAATTATCTAGAAGGGATATTATCAACTAGTGTAGAGGTCGATGGGATCGACGCTACAGATCGTTTGATAGATATGATAGATAATTCTCGTTTTTCCGATCAGCCCTATATGATACTGACCGATGGAGCGGCACTAGGCGGTTTCAATCTGATAGACCTGGAAAGATTGTGGAAAGAGACCGATATACCGGCTGTCAGTATCTCAAGAGATGAGCCGGATTTTGAGGATATTAAAAAAGCAATGAAGAAACATCTACCAGATTGGAAGGAAAGATATGAGGATATAAGTACTGGTAGGATATATAAGGTGAAGACGGAACATAAACCGATATATGTTCAGGTAGAGGGCATAGATATCCAGGAGGCTGAAAGGATAATAAAATTATTCACGATCAGGGGTAGGATCCCCGAGCCTTTGAGGATGAGCCACATAATAGCATCAGGGATAGTAAAAGGAGAATCAAAAGGTAAACCCTGATCACATCTCGAATTTAACGAATCTTTCCGCCTTTGCTTTACATATCGGACAGATAGGAGGGGGCTTTTCTCTGGCGGCTAGATAACCACAGACCGTGCATCGCCAGACATGTAATTCTTCTTTTTCGTCGATCTCGATCTCATCGGTCCCCTTTTCTTTAGCTTCCATACCGGCATCGATAATGGACTCAGGTCTTCTTTCCGGTATAGGTCCTAACTTAGAGGGGTCCTCATGGACTTCCTCAGAAACGAACAGCCCGCAGTAACACATACCGTATTCATTAACATCTGCATCCCTGTACTCACAGGGGCAGATGATATCAACATCGTACTGCTTGACAGCACTGGCAGCCCTACAGGGGCAGCTAGCGTAACCGTAACGTTTCTCGTTATCGACTAAACCTGATATCAAATCCTCCAGTAGGTCCTCGTCGGGACAGACATAATATCCGTTCTCTTCGGCATCTTTTTTAACGTAGTCGAGCATCTCCTCATGATCCTTCATCAACACAGCACTTCCTTTATCTTGTCTTCCATGTAACCGACTATAACGGTCTCACCCTCGTCAACCACTATGGTAGGACAGTTCTTTTTTGGATTGAATTCTTTGAATTCTTCCATAACTTCTTTGCGGTCCCCACCTTCTAAAAGATCGATGTCAACGTACTCGTATTCTATACCTTCTTCTTCTAATAATCTCTTAGTTTTTTTACACCAAGCACATGTACTAAGTGTGAATACCTTGACTTTGTGTTCATCCTTTTCGCCTTCTACCTTGGTAGTTTCAACCATGGTATAACGAGGTAATCTTTAGATATTAAGTTTAGGGTCGTTAGAATTCTAAGTAAGTATCTAATTCCCAATCTGTAACGGTACTTTTGAAATCTTCAGACTCTTTTCTTTTTAATCTAAGGAAATGTTCATATGAATCCTCGAGAGAATCGGAGATGACTTTATCTTTTTCAAGTTCGTTTAAAGCTTCGTCCAAACTTTCTGGCAGTAATTTGATACCCCTCTCCCTTATCTCTTCATCACTAAATTCGAAGAGGTTATCTCTCATCTCTTCACCGGGGTCCAATCCCTTTTCCATACCGTCTAAACCAGCTTTGATCAATGAATTCAACATCAGATAGATATTGGCAGTAGCGTCTCCGGCTCTAAATTCGATCCTACCCTTTGATTCCTCTTCATTACCATAAGCTGGTATCCTAACTAACACACTCCTGTTCTCTCCGCCCCATGAAATATACACTGGTGCCTCATAACCAGGTATCAATCGTTTGTAAGAATTCACAGTTGGACAACATACTGCTGATAGTGCTTTTGCATGTTCCAATAAACCGCCGACGAACCCTTTTGCTTCTTCGTTCAATTCATCTGGAGAGAACAAATAATATCCATCTTTCATCAGTGATAGGTGCACGTGAAGCCCATTACCAGCGTCCCCATTTACTGGTTTTGGCATGAAGGTGGCGATGGCTCCATGTTTTTCTGCTTCTCTTTTTACAAGGTCCTTTACAAATACAAAGTCATCTGCAGCTTTCAGGGTATCATCATAAGGCATGGGTTCGATCTCAAATTGTCCATGTCCGGCCTCGTGATGTATCTTTTCAACTTTCATGTCCAGGTCCCTTACTAATTTGGTAAGATTACTGATGATACCTGTATACTCACTCCTACCATCTATGTACCTACCGGTATCTATCGGTTCTTTGGTTTCTTTATCTAAAAGGTGAAATTCATACTCCGGCTTAACTCTAACATTCATCCCCTGTTCATACAATTCTTGTAAGGTGCTTTGCAATAGATTTCTGGGATCCCCTTTGAATAGAGTTCCATCGGGCCAATGCATTTCACACAAAAAAACAGCTACTTTTTCATCGTCATATTCCATGATCCTACAGCTATCTGGATCTGGGACTGCCACCATATCACTCTCGGATACGTCTGTAAAACCGACATTCGATGAATCAAAACTCATCCCGTCTTTAAGGATGACACCCAACATATCTGGCATTATACGTATCTCTCTGATCCTACCTTGTAGATCAAGGAACTTCAAAGCTACTGAGTCCACATCTTCCGGAATATTTATTTTTTTATCCATATTGAGCACCTGCAACTCCGTATATACCTCTCATATTAAATCTTTTTATACACTTCTGAAATTTTCTCGGCGATCTGCCGCATATCTTCAGGACCCGATCCTCTGTGAGTTACTTCAGCTACTCCGATCCTACCCGTAATATCGATAAAGATACCTTCCCTTTCTAACATCTTACAGAATTTCATTGCTCCTTGTTCATCAATATCTAAAAATATCTGGTGAGACTCGGTATATCCTTTTTCAGCAAATTTCATGGGAACTCCGCACTCATCCAAATTTCTTGCGAGTTCTTTACCGTTCTTGACGACTCTTTCACCATACCCATCATCTTCCAATATCTCTTCTATTGCAATACCTAATGCAGCTATCCTATTTACATGTGGATTATCGATCAAGCCGATACCCGTTTCTAGATCTATCTCTATGTATTCACGTAGCTTATCAACGTGTTCTTCAAGATCAGTAAGTATCATCCCACCTTGAGGTCCGTAGAAAGACTTGTGAGTACTACCTATCAACACTTCCGTCCCCTCACTAAGCGGGTCTTGAAAGGCTCCCGTGGCTATCAATCCTAGAACGTGTGAACCATCGAATACACATACATGATCATCAGAATACTGTTCTGCTATTTCACTGATCTCAGTTACTGGATGTGGGAAAGGTATGTACGAAGAGCCCAATATCGTCAGTTTTATATCGTTATCTCGATATACCTCTTCAGCTTTTTCCACGTCGATCTCAAATGTCCCTTCTTTCACTGGAAGTGAAACCCTTTTTCTGTTGAACTTTTCCAAACCTAGTGGATAACCACCATTCGTATAATCCATCATGGCTATCTGATCATCAGGCTCTGTGAATGAAAACAGGACGTTCAGGTCACATAGATTGCCTGAGATCAACTTTATGAAAGCATGTTCCACGTTGAAGAGCCTTTCCGCCAATGCTCTAGTTTTATCCAGTATCTTTCTTGCCGGTTCGGTCCCTCCGTAATAATCTGAGTGATACCGTCCAGCTAGATCCGATGAAAGCGCCCTTTTTATATTTGCAGACAGATAGTTTTCAGAGGCTACTAGATTGATCCCACCCTGTCTGAGTCTTTCGTGCTCTTCAATAAGTTCTATCATATTTTGTTCGCTCATAGTGATTCCTCGAATTGTTTACGTGGAGTATTCTACTTTTTTATATAATTAATGTAGATAACTTAGAAGTGTCTCAAGACCAACTTTTAAATATCCAACTATTGATAAACAAAATATGAGAATAACTAATACTGAGGAAATAGTTGGAGAAGAGATAGTGGAAAATTTAGGCATGGTCAGAGGGAACACGGTGAGAGCTAAAAACGCTGTGAGAGATTTTACGCAGGGGATAAGGAATATCTTTGGCGGAGAACTGAAAGCTTACTCCGACCTTATGACCGATGCTAGAGAAGAAGCTATCGGCCGTATGGTACAAGAAGCTCAGATGATGGGTGCCGATGCCATAGTGAACGTTAGATTTATCACCTCACAGATTATAAGCGGTGGTGCTGAGATCCTAGCATATGGGACAGCGGTGAAACTGAAAGGCGGTTCCTCGTCTAGACCACAAACTCAGCAGCAGAAAAATCCACCACCTCCACCAAGTCAATAAAAAAGGAAGTAAGGACAAGGACATACATCCATGTGTTAATGGTCAGCTTCTGCTATCTAAATTCACTGAGATCCCTTTTACAGTGTTTACACCATACTGCATCCTTTGGGATCTTACTCGTGCAGTATGGGCACTTTTTTGAAGTTGACCTGACCTCTTTTATTATGACTATAAATATGATTATCGATGCTAATAGCACTAATGCACAGCAGATTATAGCTATCGGAGCAACGATAAAATTGAAAAGTGATATGTTCAGTAGATTAGGGATGATCATCTGTCCTCCTCCTTATCGTCTTTCCACTTTTTTCTAAGCAGACCGTACCCTACTCTATCGATATATCTTCCTTTCCATTTTTTTATCTCTCTTTCTCTTCCCTCTTTAACGAAACCTACTTTTTCCGCTACCTTTTGCATCCGTTTATTGAAAGAGTATGTTCGTAATGAGATCTTGTGGATATCTGAATTGTCAAGTAGATACTCGATCCATAATTCCAAGGCTTCTGTCCCACATCCTCTACCTAAGTATTCATCTTCACATATATCTATGCCTATATACCAGAAATCAAGATCCTCTCTGTCATTGTATCTGTTCACCCATCCTAAAGGGGTTCCTTCTAGAGTCGATATGATCGCTCTTTGACGGGGATATTTTTTGCTTTTGATATACAACTTCTTGAACATCTTCTTTCTCTTTTTCTTCGATATATCTTCATTTTCAACTTCCCAGGGAGCGTCGTAATTCCTCCATTCTCCTTCATCCCACCATCTGATATAATGCTCGATATCGGATTTGGCTCCGTCTCTGAGCATGATGTTTTTCCCTTTTGATATGATAGAATATTTTTCAGGCATTTATATCACATTTTTATTGTAATTCAAGATACCATATCAGCATGGTCTCATGGGATAATCTCTCATCTCCGCTATAAGCATATCTATCGATACATCCCAGTTCACAACCTTCTTTAACATAGAAATTACAGGCCGGCACATTGATGTTCTGGGTCTCAACCTTCAACAGTTTACAATCCCTTTCCTTACTCCAGTCCACAGCTTTTTGGAATAACATATGTCCTATCCCTCTTCCTCGATGTTCGGGATGAACTCTTATATCCCATACCACTGCGAGATCATCTCTTCCGGAAAGCATGTTGATCCCGGGCGTATCATAAGCTATGATGACACCTCCTACGTTTTCATCTTCCATCGAAGCTATAAAGAAGCCCCAGTTGGACATATCGAACTTGTCTTTTAAACCTTCTATATCCGAATCATCGTCATAATCTTTGATGTAGCTTTCTTCGAGTTCTTTCTCAACCAGTTGGATACCTTTTAGACCGTCATCTTCAAGTTTGACTTCAAGCACCCGATGGATCTCCAAAGTTATGGGGACCTTCAAATATTCATCGATGTCTTGTATAGAGATCTCTTTGAGTTCGATAACCATGTAATTACATCGTCATGTTCATTAAAAGATTTTGTCATTAATGGGTAAAAAGCTTTAAATCATCAATATGATTTGAAATACCGATGAAAAGGAGTTCTTCTCGTGGATTTATAGATAGAAATTTTATTTTGTTTTTAGTTTTTTCCATCGCTTTTTTAGCTTTGAGTAGTTTAGTGGTCATCGGATATACCGAATATTTTGATGAAGAGTTACTTCATTTCTTTATCGGTCATGGTGAAGGATTCCCGTCTTATTTAACCTACCTTTTCACTTATTCTATATATCCTCAATATATCGTTTTTCCATTGCTGCTGTTTTTTTTGTATAAAAAAGGCCTTCATAAAGAGATCGTAATTTATCTTTTGATGCCCCCTACTTATCTCATATTTTTTGTGATCAAAAATATCATCCGCAGACCGAGACCAGAGTATTATATACACATGAGAGAAGGTTTCAGTTATCCTAGCGGGCATGCGGCTCTATCTTTCATCGTGTACATGGGTATCTACGTGCTTTATTTTGTGAAAGTGAAAGGTGAACACGATATTTCATGGTTTATAGTCTTATTATCTGCTACATTTTTCACTGGATTGACCAGATTATTTGTAGGTATGCATTATATAACAGACATAATCGCTGGAACCTTGATAGGTGCTATGGTCGTGTTGATATTCGCTTCGAACACCCATCATCCATGGATAAAATACTTGGTCGGATGGTTCGATGAACTAGATGAACGGGTACTTTCAAAATTTTTATCTAGGTGAAGCCTGAGAAATGCGGAATAAATTTATTTATAAACTTTGAATATACGCCTTTGTATGCTAGACCCAAAGAAAGCGATGCTGCTCAGGTTCTCGTCTTACGGGTTTTTAAAGAATCTGAAATTTTTCGAACCCTTCCTTTATCTATTCTTTCTAGCCAATGGATTGAACTTCACCCAGATCGGCTGGCTCATATCGATCAGAGAGTTTTCCACTATAGTACTTGAACTACCTACAGGCGTCTTTGCTGATTTGACCGGTAGGAGAAGGACCATGGCTATTGCATTTTTCTGCTACATGATCTCTTTCTCAATATTTTATTACTATTCATGGTTCTTGATCTTCATTCTAGCTATGTTCCTATTCGCTATAGGAGATACCCTGAGACATGGTACCCATAAATCCATGATAATGCAGTACTTGGATAATGAAGGTATGGAAGATCAGAGGGTGCGGTACTACGGGAAAACAAGGGCAGCTTCCAGACTGGGATCCGCCCTTTCAGCTATCATCGCCGGTGCAATCGTATATTATGTAGGAAACTACAACGTGATCTTTCTAGCGACTTTGGTCCCATACACGTTCGCCTTCGCTTTGATGCTAACATATCCAAAAGAACTTGATGGAGAACCAGCCGGTGCGAGTATCGTTTCGACTTGGAATCATCTAAAGAACAGTTTCAAGCAGTTATACAAACATGCTGGACTGGGGAAGATGTTGGTGAATGCATCCGTATATGATTCATTTTTCAAGATCTCCAAGGATTATCTATCTCCGATAATCGAGACTTTAGCTGTGGCTATGCCTTTGTTGATGTTCATTGAGCATGAACAACAGAGAACGGCCATACTGGTAGGTGTGGTCTATTTCTTCGTTTACATCAACAGCTTCGTCTCTTCGATAAAATCAGCGGATTTCATGGAGAGGATCGGTGATATGGGTAAAGCATTGGATATGCTGTATTTCATCATGGCTTCACTGTTCCTGCTGGTGGCGATATCACTTCAATGGAACTTGATAGAAGTGTCGATAATAGCTTTCTTCTTTTTCTATACTCTTTACAATCTGAGAAAACCCATGGTCATCGGTTATGTCGGTGATAGGATGGATTCTCAGACGAGAGCTACACTTTTCAGCGGTCAAAACTTATTGAGATCTGTAGTTGGTATGGTTATAGCACCGATACTTGGGTATCTAGCAGATACCATGGGCATCGCCTTCGCATTCCTTTTCGGCGCAATCGCACTAGTGGTGGTCGGTTTGTTGTTACCTATCAGCGTCAAAAAAAGTTGAAGTCACACCTGTAATTCAACGAGTTGGTATTCCCGGTATGAACGAACCACCTTCATATATTTCTTCTTTCTAAGCATTTTATTCAGTTCCTCATCCCCGGTGTCGGCTCTTAGATACGGTGTCTTATTCAGCTTGGTAGGGGTTGCCAGGATGTAGATATTGTTCAATCCGGCCTTCTTGACCACATCTGGGCTGATCTGTTGATTACCGCGTCCTAAAAAGAATCCCTGATTTCCGATCATAGAGACCACTATCTTGATACCGGCTGAATCCTCTGCTGACTTGAGTATATCCTTTTCCGCTACGTCTAGCTGGATCACTTCTTTATTTTTGATTATGTCCACACCTAAGATCGTATGATCGATTTCGAGTAATTTCTGGATCTCAGCAGTTGTAGAACCAGGTCCTAGAACGAAGATGTGATCTGGGAAGTTCTCCATCTCTTCGATGATATGGCTGGCGATATCATGCTTAACATGATCTTCCTTTACCGACCGGAAGCTCTGTTTACCCAGCTGGATGTAATGCGGTTCGTAGATACTCCGTGCTTCACCATGTAGCTTGATCTCCCACTCACCTTCTCTGTACCTATCCTCATCAAGATCCATGATCTCTACCGTACCGATATCTGCTTCACCGTCTACTAGATCATTGAACAATCGTGCACTCGATTCAGGGTTGATGCCGAAACATCCGCTGTGCATCTTGACCCCTGCAGGTATGCCTAAGATCGGTACTTTCGTTCCGACTTCATTGTAAACATCTCTAGCAGTACCGTCCCCTCCGCAGAATATTATCAGTTCTACATCACAATCTAGGAATTCTCTTACTGCTTTATGTGTATCATCTGGATCCGTATCCCCTATATCCTCATAACCCGATCCGTAAACTACGTGGATAGGATCTCCTGGAAAATATTTTTTGATCGAGTTTTCACCCATGATGCCTCCTGCAGTAAACCATTCGTGTCCACTTTCCATCTCTTTGAGAGCCTTCTCCGCCCTATTCTGAGCCACCGGTTCAGCACCAAGTTCTACCGCCTTTTCGTAAACTCCGTCGGTACCCTTTAAACCGACTCTTCCTCCCATCCCGGCAATCGGGTTGATCACGAATCCTACTTTCATCTTATCTCACCTTTTCAAAGAACAGAATTTTTAATCGCATCCTCTAATATATCCAGTCCCTTGTTTATCACATCGGTAGATGTAATAACTGGACCACATATCCTTATAACATTTCCGTAAGCTCCGGATTTGAGTAGGATAAGACCTCTTTCTCTAGCTTTTTTTAACAGATCTTTGACGATATCAGGGTTGGGTTCGCCGACTCCGTTCACGAACTCGATACCTATCATAGGCCCTATACCTCTGATGTTATCTATGACTTCGTATTCCTCCTTCAAGTAATTCAACCGTTCGAGCATCAACTCACCGATCTCGACAATGTTATCTAAATTACCTTCTATTTCCTCTATGGTGGCTAGTGCAGCGGAACATGCTACTGGATTACCTCCAAATGTACCACCGATACCTCCGGGATTTACCGAATCGAGGATGTCCTTCCTACCGACGACACCACTCAATGGAAGTCCGTTGGCTATGGCTTTACCGAAGGTGACTAGGTCTGGTTTTATTCCGTACTGCTCAAAGGCCCAGAATGTCCCAGTTCTCCCAACACCGCTCTGGATCTCATCTATTATCAGAGCGATATCATGTTTTTCCAGTAACTCGCTCATCTCTTTCATGAATCTTTCAGGTACCGGTAGATAACCACCTTCTCCTTGAACAGGTTCTATGAGCACTGCTGCAGTCTCTTCAGGATCACATTCGATCTCTATCAGATATTTCAACTTGTCGAGACAATAGTCTATGCATTCGTCCTTGGTTCCTGGAAAATTATGATGATCTGGAAATGGGGTTCTATATAGGAATGAGTCGTTTGCGAAAGAACCCTTTTTGTAAAGATTATTGGCCGTTAGTCCCATGGTCAAGGAAGTCCTTCCGTGGAAGGAATTTTCAAATCTGATGACTTTTGGGGCTCCTTTATAATTTCTAGCGACTCTTATGGCATTCTCAACTGCTTCAGCACCAGAGTTTCCAAAGTAACATTTTGCTTCGTCACCTTTTATCGGTGTGATCTCAACCATCTTCTTTGCTAATCTTACATAATTTTCGTAGGGAACTTTATAGGCCTGGGTATGTGTGAATTTTTCTGCTTGTTCCTTGATGGCTTTAACGATCTTTGGGTTTGAATGTCCCGCATTTATAACCGCGATCCCTCCTGCAAAGTCGATAAAGGTGTTCCCATCGACATCTCTTATGTAAGCTCCTTTTGCTTCTTTGGCTACTATCTCGTGGGAAAGACCTATCCCATCAGGTACATATTGTTCTTTCATCTCAACTATCTTCTTCGATCTTGGTCCAGGTATCTCATCTGTTACTATATCTACTTTCCAATCTTCATTCATTATTACACCTTCCTTTATTTTCTTAAGAATTCAAGATTACAGCATCGGGGACCTCTACCACCCTTGATCAACTCGTCCATCTCGACCTCTATGATCTCCACGTTCCTTTTACTCAGCAGATCTTTGGTTTCCTTGTTTCCAGCAGCAGCGACGATCTTTCGTGGGGCTATTGGAAGAACGTTCGTATCCATATGTTTCATCTCTTTTCTTGATACTTCTATAAGCTCAAAACCTTTCTCGACCAGATATTCTAAAAGCCAGTAAGGAAGACCCTAGATAATTTGGAGTAAGTGCTAACTCCTCTACAGAGAGGAGTGATGGTCTTTTTATCCGTTTCGTCTAGATTTTCAGCCATTTTGCCACGTATATATAGTTGTTTATATATTACATAAATATTATGTTTAATAATTACGTTTGACCACAGAAACCAACTAAAAATGGTACAGATGTAACATAAGATATTAATTTCATAATATTGTACACGATGGATACTTTAAATAAAACATATATCATTTCAGAGTTACTATTTATATGGATCTTCTAAAGTCTTTTAGCTTCTTTGAGCGTCCTTTCTATAAAATCGGATTTCTCGTCGGTATATCTCTTCCTATTTTTCTTATGATCCCTCCATAACTGTAGTTTCAACTTTCCATACTCTTCAGCAGTATCTCTGTTGTTGATCAGATAGTTTCTGAACAGGAGATGATCCTCATATATCTGGCTGCCCTCTTCGAACATGTGTACATGGTGGGTCCTATTCTCCGGGGTCCCCTTTGTGAAATAGTATCTGCCCTTGACTCCTTTCTCACCCTTATATTCGTATCCGCAGTTCTCGATATCCTTTATTTGATCTATTGGTTCCTTAGCTTCAACAGCGATATCGACGATGGGTTTTGCCGGCAGCCAAGGTACAAAAGTGCTTCCGACGTGCTGTATTTCACAGTCATCTGTTCCCTTTTGGAGTAAATACTTTTCTCTTAGGAATTCTCTTTTCCACAGTCCAGTGTGCGGCATCAAAGAGATCTTATCGTTGGATAGTCCCAATAAAGTTTGCTCAGTGAACAGATCTGGTAGATACCTAGGTCTCATGAAGATATGAAAGTAATAGTCGTAAACGAGTAGAGATTCCTGAGGGTCCAACCACCTATAACTGAAAGTCAGTCCTTGGTCCTGGCCATCTCCTTTGACTACGTGGTCCCA